>JAZQHX010000281.1:0-10646 GCA_045540835.1 Acutalibacteraceae bacterium
TAACACCTATTGAAAAGGTTGGTCTTTATGTTCCGGGCGGTACAGCGGCGTATCCGTCTACTGTGCTTATGGACAGTATTCCTGCCAAAATTGCAGGCTGCAAGGAAATTTGCATTACAACTCCGCCAAATGCTGACGGTAAGGTTAACCCCGTAATATTGGCGGCTGCTAAAATTGCGGGAGTTGACCGCATTTTCAAAAGTGGAGGAGCCGGTGCTATTGCAGCTTTGGCTTACGGCACCGAAACAGTACCTAAGGTGGACAAAATCGTAGGTCCGGGAAATGCATTTGTAGC
This sequence comes from Acutalibacteraceae bacterium, assembly GCA_045540835.1. GTDB lineage: Bacteria > Bacillota > Clostridia > Oscillospirales > Acutalibacteraceae > UBA737. The sequence goes on from JAZQHX010000281.1 coordinate 296, forward strand.
CGAAGCTAAACGTCAGGTATTCGGTATGGTTTCCATTGATATGATAGCAGGACCGAGCGAAATTTTAGTAATTGCAGACTCTGAAAGCAACCCGAAATTTGTAGCCGCTGACCTATTATCTCAGGCGGAGCACGACAAAATGGCTTCTGCCGTACTGGTTACTGACAGTATGGATTTAGCACTTAAAGTGCGTGACGAAATCGAAGCGCAATTAAAGGTACTTCCTCGTGAAGAAATCGCACGTGTTTCTATTGATAACAACGGCAAAATAATCGTTGCCGATAATTTAGAGGACGTAATAGATGTATCAAACGAAATTGCACCCGAACACTTAGAGCTTTGCGTGGACAATCCATTTGATTATCTTGACAAAATTAAAAATGCAGGTAGCATCTTTATGGGAAGATATTGTCCCGAAGCGCTGGGAGACTATTATTCGGGCGCTAACCATACTTTACCGACATCGGGTACAGCGAGATTCTCGTCCCCCTTGTCAGTTGACGATTTTGTTAAGAAATCACAGTACACCTATTACACTAAGGACGCCCTTAAAAATGTAGCAGACGATGTTGCCTTCTTTGCCGAAAAAGAGGGACTTTCCGCCCACGCAAGAAGCGCAACAGTAAGATTTGAGGATAACAATGAGTGAATTTTTAAGTAAAAAATTAAGCGGACTCGAAGAATATGTACCCGGTGAGCAACCGCAGGATAAAAAGTATATAAAGCTTAATACAAACGAGTCTCCTTACCCACCGTCCCAAGCGGTAATTGATGCCGTAAACAGTGACGAGGTTAAGGATTTGCGTCTTTACTGCGACCCCGATTGCAAGAAATTAAAGTCGGCTTTAGCAGAGCTTTATAGTGTAAAAGACGAGAATATATTTTTATCCAACGGCTCGGACGATATTTTGAATTTTGCTTTTATGGCTTATGGTGAAAATGGTGCCGCTTATGCTGACATAACCTACGGCTTTTACAGCGTTTTTGCCGAGCTTCACGGAATAAAGAGTCAGATTATTCCTTTAAAGTCAGACTTTACGCTTGATACCGAGGCTTTTAAAGGTTTAAATAAGTTGGTTGTAATAGCCAACCCGAACGCCCCTACGGGAATTGCAATTTCTTTGAATGTTATTGAGGAAATTGTCAAAAGCAATCCCCGAAGCATAGTGCTGATTGACGAAGCGTATGTCGATTTCGGAGGCGAAAGCTGTTACAGGCTTACAGAAAAATATAAGAATCTTTTATGCGTTGGAACCTTTTCAAAATCCCGCAGTCTTGCAGGCGGACGCTTAGGCTTCTCGATAGCCGACAAGGAGCTTATTTGTGATCTTGAGAAAATAAAGTATTCTACAAATCCCTATAATATCAATCGTTTAACCCAGGCGGCAGGATTGGCAACCGTCCTTGATAACGGCTATTATATGGAAAACTGCAAAAAAATTATTGAAAACAGAGAATATACCCTTAAAGAATTAGAAAAGCTTGGTTTCACCTTTACTGATTCAAAAGCAAACTTTATCTTTGCAAAATCGGATAAAATAAGCGGCAAGGAGCTTTACGAAAGACTAAAGGAAAAAGGCGTGCTTATACGTCATTTTGAAAAGGAGCGAATTAAAGACTACAACCGCATAACCGTAGGAAGCAAAGAGGAAATGGAAGTCTTTATAGCAAAAGTAAAAGAGATATTAGGAGAAACGATATGAGAACCGCAGAAATTAACCGCAAAACTAATGAAACTGATATTAAATTGAAGCTTAATATTGACGGTAAGGGCGAAAGTGATATAAAATCGGGCTGTGGCTTTTTAGACCATATGCTCACCCTTTTTGCACGCCACGCAAGGTTTGATTTAACCCTTACTTGCATTGGGGACACCGAAGTTGACTACCACCACACGGTAGAGGACATAGGAATTGTTTTGGGTGATGCTTTATCACAAGCTTTGGGCGATATGAAAGGTATTACCCGTTACGGAAGCTTCATTCTGCCTATGGACGAAAGCCTTATTATGACCGCCCTCGACATTTCGGGCAGAAGTCATTTAAGCTACAATCTTAATATTTCAGCTCCAAAGGTTGGCGATTTTGATACTGAATTAACAAGGGAATTTTTTGAAGCTTTAGTCAGAAAAGCAGGCATTACACTTCATATTAACCAGCTTGCAGGCACAAATTCTCACCATATAATAGAGGGTACATTCAAATCCTTTGCACGTTCTATGAAAACCGCTGTCAGTATTGACGAAGAATACAAAAACGAAATTCCGTCCACAAAGGGAGTGCTTTAATGATAGCAATAATTGATTATGGTGTAGGCAATCTTTTTTCGCTTGTTTCCTCCCTTAAAGCGGTGGGAGCAGATGCAGTGATTACAAATGATGCCACAGTTATTAAAAAGGCTGATAAACTGATTCTCCCCGGTGTAGGCGCATTTGGTGATGCGGTAGAAAAGCTTAAAAACTCAGGGCTTTTTGATTTAATTATAAGCGAGGCTAAAAACGGTAAACCGCTTTTGGGAATTTGCCTTGGAATGCAGATGTTATTTGAAAAAAGCTATGAATACGGCACTCACGAGGGCTTAGGTCTTATAGACGGCTCGGTTGTGGCTATGCAAGGAACACTTCCAGGAAACTTAAAGATTCCGCATATTGGCTGGAATGCCCTGCATTTTAAAAACGAAAGCCCGATTTTCGAGCACATAAATGACGGCGACTGTGTATATTTTGTACACTCATTTTATGCCGAGACCGACAGCAGCAATCTTATTGCCACCACAGAATACGGCAAGGAAATTACCGCCGCTGTACAAAAGGGCAATATTTACGGCTGTCAGTTTCACCCTGAAAAGAGCGGAAACGTAGGGCTTAACATTTTAAAGGCATTTTGTGAAAGGTAACTTTTTTTATGAATATTTTTCCTGCAATAGATTTATACGATGGTAAAGCAGTCCGCCTTTTTAAGGGTGACTACAAGCAAATGACCGTTTACAGTGATAACCCAATAGAAATTGCCCGTGATTTTGAAAGCAAGGGCGCTAAATTCATACATATGGTTGATTTAGAGGGTGCAAAGGACGGCAGCACACCCAACCTTAATATTGTAAAACAGATTGCAAATGAAACCTCGCTTTTTGTAGAAATCGGGGGTGGAATACGCAATATGGATACGGTGAAAAAATACCTCGAATGCGGTGTTGGCAGGGTTATTTTAGGCACTGCCGCCGTTAATGATGAGGAATTTTTGAAAAATGCTGTAAAAGAGTACGGTGATAAAATCGCCGTCGGTATTGATATTAAGGACGGTTATGTTGCTATTAAGGGTTGGACCGAAAAATCCGAGTACAGCGGCTTTGATTTCTGCCGTAAAATGCAAAACTTGGGTGTAAAATACATAATCTGTACCGATATTTCAAAGGACGGTGCAATGCAAGGCACAAACCGTCAGCTTTATAAGGAGTTGTCCGAAAGCTTTGACATTAACATAACCGCATCGGGCGGTGTATCAAGCATTGATGACATTAAGGCGCTCAAAAAATTAGACCTTTACGGTGCAATTATAGGAAAAGCCTATTACATAGGCGCAATTGATTTAAAAGAGGCATTGGAGGTATCGCTTTGATTACAAAAAGAATAATCCCCTGCCTTGACGTACGGAACGGCAGAGTGGTAAAGGGTGTAAACTTTGAAAACTTAAATGATGTCTCCTCCCCCGTAGAACTGGGCAAATACTACTCGGACTGCGGTGCGGACGAGCTTGTTTTCTATGACATTACCGCTTCGAGTGACGGCAGACGCCTTTTTACCGATATTTTATGCGAGGTAGCGCAGAACATTTTTATTCCTTTAACCGTAGGCGGTGGAATAAACACCTTAGAGGATTTTGACCGTGTGCTTAAATGCGGAGCGGATAAGGTAAGTGTTAATTCGGGTGCAATCAAAAACCCCGACTTAATAAAGCAAGCCGCCCATAAATACGGCGACCAATGTGTTGTAATATCGGCTGATATTAAGCGTGTAGGCGGCGAATTTCACGTTTTTGCCAAAGGCGGACGTGAGGATACGGGAATGGAAGGCATAAGCTGGATAAAGCGCTGTGTAGATAACGGTGCGGGTGAAGTTGTAGTTAACTCCATTGATACTGACGGTGTTAAAAAAGGCTTTGATATTGAACTTTTAAAGCGTGTGTGTGATACCGTAAAGGTTCCCGTAATCGCATCGGGTGGAGCAGGCTGTCAAGAGGATTTTATAACCCTCTTTAAGGAAATACCCGACATTGATGCAGGTCTTGCCGCATCTATCTTCCACTTTGGTGAGGTTAAAATTTCCGACCTTAAGAACACCCTTAGTAAAAATGGCATAAATGTAAGGAGAATATAAAATGATTAACATAGACGAACTTAAATTTGACGAAAAAGGCTTGATTCCTGCTGTTGTGGTAGATAGTTTGAGCCACAAGGTATTGACCGTTGCTTATATGAACAAGGAAAGCCTTAAAATTTCAATTGAAAAGGAGCTTACCTGCTTTTACAGCCGTTCGAGGAATGAATTGTGGCTTAAAGGGGAGACCAGCGGCAATTATCAGCATATAGTATCAATTACTGCCGACTGCGATAATGATGCATTGATAGTAGTGGTAGATAAGGACGGTCCTGCCTGCCATACAGGAACAGACTCCTGCTTTACAAAGCCCGTTTTCCTGAGTGATACAAGAAGCGAGTTTTCTATGGATTCCCTCTATTCTCTTTTGCAAGGCAGAAAAAACGAAATGCCCGAAGGCTCGTACACAACCTACCTTTTCTCAAAAGGAATTGATAAGATTTTAAAGAAGGTTGGCGAAGAATCTACCGAGGTAATCATTGCCGCAAAGGCTGACGATACAGCAGAAACCGTTTACGAAATTGCCGACCTTACCTATCACATTATGGTTATGATGGTCGAAATGGGTATTTCGGTTGAGGATATAAAGAAAGAGTTGGCCTCTCGTCACGTAATCGACCATAAGGTTAAGCAGGAAAAAATGACAGGAAACAACTAAAAACATTAAATAGAAAATTTTAAGGCACACTCCGTAAGGAAGTGTGCCCTTAGTTTTTATGACTTTAAAGTTATTTTGTTTTCGCATACTTATACGAAGACCAACCTGAATAATACTTCGTACCACCTACTGTTTTATAGGTGCGTACTCTGACATAATAGGTTTTCTTTGCATACAAACCGTTTAATTTTGTACTAATCGTCTTATAACTTGGAATTGTCTTTATTTTATAAGATTTGAATGTTTTTGAGGTGGAATACTTAATTTGGTATCCCGTTACCTGGCTCGACTTTTTATTTACATAAACCTTTATGCTCTTTTTACCCGATGTCAGCTTTGAAACTGCTGTCTTTACAGGGTTAATTTTAAAATACAAATTCTTTGTACCGCTGTAATTACCTATAAAGGTCACAGTCACCTTATATTTGCCAACATTCTTTCTACCCGTAGCATATTTCACAGTATAATGTGTACCCTTTTGCAGGGTTACGCCTTTAGCGTTTTTAACTGTAACAGAAGGGGTTCTGACCTTGCCGTTATAGTAGTAGACAGAAGTAGAAAGCTTTGCAGTACAAACAGATGCCTTTATAGGATTGATTTTAAAAGCAAGCTTCTTAGTACCGCTATATTTACCCTTGAATTTCACAGTAACATAATATGTTCCGACCGCTTTTCTGCCCTTGCTGTACGATACTGTGTAATCCTTATCCTTTTTGAGTGAATTGCCATCAATATCCTTAACGATAACTGACGGTGTCTGCACCTTTCCATTATAAGTATATGTTTTTTTGGAAAGTGTGACCGAAGGATTATCAATACCTGCTCGCTCAAGGTCATATTGACACATCGGTTTCCATTGATTAAATTCAAAGACATCCGAAGCGTTCAATTTATAACCCGATTTCCAATCAAAATATGTATACCACTTAGGGTCTATTTTCTTAAGTTTTTCACCAATACTTTGATAAATTTTTGGATTTTGTATATCAATACCCGGTTGAACCTCTATATCAATATCAGTTGGTTTATCGAGAGTGAATGAGTACCAGGCTAAATTATGCTCGGAATGATAAAATTTTTCTCCATTTAAGGTTGAATTTACCGGCTTATGTAAAGATTCATAAAATACTGAAATTCTACAATTATTATTGTTTTCCCAATTTTTAAGCTCAACATCCATAAAACCTGAGCCTTTTAAATTAAGGTCAACATATTCGCCACCAATATAAGCCTTAATCCGTGTCAGGGTAAGTGCATTTTTATATTGGTCTTTTTCATAATTATGGAATCCTAAACTCGTCGAAGCAACCGGCTCAACGCTTAAATACCTGAGTTTATTAAATTCGGTTAAATCCAACTCTCCTTTTAAATTGATACCTCCCAATCTCAGATGCTCTAAGTTTTTAAAATATTTTAAATCATCAAGAGAATCAATATCAGTTCCTTTAAGTGAAATTGCATCTTCTGCCTCAACTTCAGACAGATAAATTTTACTGTCTTTATAACGAATACCTGTGACCCTTGTAGCTGTTATAGAATTAAGTTCTTTACTAAAGTATTCTTTGAAATTCGGTTCTTTGAACTCAACAACCTCGCTCACAGCAGGAGTGACGGTAACAGTTACAGTATCCTTGCAATCAGGATTAACGGTAGAGGTTGCAGTGATAATAGCAGTTCCTGTTTTATGAGCAATATAGCAGCCATCTTTTGTCATTTCAATAACATCTGTATTATTTGAACTCCAAATAACAGCTTGGTCAGACTCAACTGGTGTGATATTGGCATAAAGCTTCATAGTCTGTCCGGTTTCTACCGAAAATTTAGAAGCAACAGGTCCTATTTCCATTGTTTGCGGTCTTGGTTTGGTATCCAAAAGTGCTCCGTAAGCATTCAAAACCGCACCGTCTTTTACCTCGCCTATTAAATAAGGTACATTTTTTGTAGCACCATTCAAAATGGCATTCTTAATTTGAGCGGCAGTATAGTTTGGATGCTTAGCCTTTACTAATGCCGCAACACCCGCAACCAAAGGCGATGCCATCGATGTTCCGGCTAATTCCTGATACTCATTTCCCGGCACTGAACTGTATACACTATTCGATGCTAAAATATCAACACTATTAACTCCGTAATTAGAAAATCCATTTCTTGATTGGGCATACAAAACAGCAGGAACAGAAAAACCGTGTGATGTAGCCCCAACCGAAATGATATTCGGCAAATCAAAGCTTGCAGGATAATGAGGATACATATCATTGTTTACAGCATCATTACCTGCTGCGGTTACAAATAAACCCTTATAATTCTTAATAGCCTCCTTTAAAGGAACATATTCATCGTAATCATTAAAGCAGGCATAACCGCCCCAACTGGCATTAACAATTGGTATGTTGTTATTATTAGCATAGTTTATAGCCTCAACAGCAGCGGATAATGATAATTTGTCTGCGTCATCCGATATACGAAGCCACGCCAACTGTACATTCCAGTTAACACCGCAAATTCCGACACCGTTATTACCCTTTGCACCAACTATACCTGCAACATGAGTGCCGTGATAACCCGAATCGGTTGGTGTTCCGCCTTTACGATTTACAAAATCGTAGCCGTGAATATCGTTTTTATATCCGTTTCTGTTGGGCTTAGGATTAACCCATAAGTTATCCTTCAAATCCTCGTGATTACCGTCAATTCCGGTATCAATAATGCCAACAACCACATCCTTACTACCCGTGGTTATATCCCATGCCTTAGGTACGTTTATATGATTCAATGCATTGTATGCCGTAGAAATATATCCGTCATCATTAGGAACCGCACAGGTCTTTAAATAAATATCACGCACGGCATATTCAATATTCGGGTTATTGCGCAGAGTATTTAAAGCATTTTGTACAGCCTGAGCTCCTGAATCCTTTAATGTAACAACATACATATTATTTGAGGTTTCTTCCTGATTTGAGCAAACTGAAATCTGCTTTGTCAAACCACCCTTCACATTGCTTGGATTTATAAGACGTACATCTGCTATCTCAATTCCTAAATCAGGTAATTGAGGTGAAGCAGACATATACGTAGACGCAAGTGTTAATGTTGATTTTTTAACCGTCTTTAATTTAACAATTATCCTGTCGGGAGAATAGTTCAAATTGTCCAATGTAGTTTCTTTTTCTGTTACAGTCTCTTCAGGTGAATATGTAGCCTGCACATTTAAAGTAACTGCATTACAGAATAAAAGCAATGCGCAAAGCACTAAGCTGAGAATTTTTTTCATTTTTTACTTCCTTTCTACAAAGGGCAAAAGAAAAATCATAATTTTTTAAAATAATGCTGCTACACCGTAGCTTACTGCACCCACTACAAGTGAAGCTATAACTACACCGATTGCAACCGACGGAAAAGCCTTTTTACCGGGCATATCTATCATAGCGGCAACAAGTGATCCTGTCCAGGCTCCCGTTCCCGGCAAAGGAATTGCCACAAACAGAGTAAGTCCCCAAAAGGCATATTTCAAAACCTTATCCTTATTTTTTTCGGCTTTTGCCTCCATTTTATCTACCACTTTATTAAGCTTAGGGCTGATTTTTCTCATCCACGCAAAAATCTTTTTAATAAACAGTATTATAAACGGAACGGGAATAAGATTTCCTACAATTGCCAAAGGAATTGCTATAAAGGGAGAAAGTCCTACTGCTGCCGCAACGGGAATTGCAAGTCTTAATTCAATAATAGGAATCATTGATATGAATAAAACCGCTAATATTTTTACTTCAAATGACAATGAACCGATAAAATCTACAAGAAATTCCTGCATTTTTATTTCCTCCTTAAGCAAATCTTAAAATTTTCTTTATAAAGCCCATTAAAAACTTAATATTTATTACTACCAAAGCTATAATGCATAAAGCCTGAATTATTATATATCCCTTAACCTGCATAATCATAGTGATCGCCTGAAGTGTAATAATGACGGTGTTTGCTGTTATATGACCGCCGTAAAGCTTAAACGGAATATACTTTGTTGTATTAAAGCAACGGATAACAAACACAATAAAGTAGCTAAGTACCGTCGCTATCGCCGCACCCTGAACACCTAATGCAGACGGAATAAGTAAAAAGTTAAGCACAATATTTGAAGCCGCTCCAACGAAAGCTGTCAAAAATGAAATCCCGCTTTTTTTCTTTACTATATAAACCGTACCCGTAAAGGAAACAAAGGCTGTAAATATCATAGCCAAAGCGAGTACCGGTATATACTCCCAAGCGCCATAGTATTCCTTTGCCGTAAGTATTGCTATAGCAGGCTTACAAAAGGCAATACAAAGGCTACCGCATAAAAACATTACGGCTTGAAAAGAGCGCCAGACCAAGCTGAAAAAATCGGCGTGTTCCTTTTCGTCACCTTCCGATTCTGTAACAGCAGAAAACTGCCACGCCTGCATAAATATGGTAGCCACAAGGGTTAAAAGGGTTGGAATCTTATAAGAAACCGTATAAATTCCGTTAGCCTGACTGCTAATCATAGAATTTACCATATATCTGTCCGAAACGCTGGTTATCCACCAAAATACCGTTGAGGGAATAAGCGGAATACTGTATTTAAGCATTGGCTTTATTACCGATAAATCGGGTTTAAAGGTAAAACTACGCCAAAGCCGTTCCTTTAAAATTATAAAGAGCGTACAAAGTGTATCAGCCAAAACAACCGATAATACATACCCCGTCATACCAAGTCTTATTCCCAAAACGCCTGTTAAGAATGTAATGTTAAGAATAATTACAAGAGCTGTATTGATTATTCCCTGCAAAGCGAAAAATGCCGTTTTTCCGACCGCTCTTATATACTGCGCACAAAGGGAATGAAAACTGCAAGCAATGGTATAAACCACAATCAGCCAGACGTGACCTTTAAAATCGTCAACCATACCTAATAGCGGTGCTACACCAAAAAACAGCAACGAGCCTGCCAATATAGCGAAAACGCCTATTGTGAATACGCTTTTTTTATCCGCCTTGCTGTCCATTGCAAATCTGAAAACACCGTCGGTAATGCCTACCGAAATAATAGGAAACAGCAGATTTGCCGTTTGGGTTATAAGGTCAGCCGTACTGTAATCCGACGGGGTTAAATACTCGGTATAAAACCGAACCATCAAAAATACAAGCAGCTTTGAGCCAAATGTTCCCATACTTATAAGCAAGGTATTTGACAAAAGGGTTTTATATTTATTCATTTCTTTTATAAACACACTTTCCATAATATATTGTTAATTTTACAATATTAAGGATAAAGTGTCAACCAAATAATTGTAAATTTC
>JAZQHX010000282.1:0-3283 GCA_045540835.1 Acutalibacteraceae bacterium
AGAAATTGCAGAAGAAATAAAGCCGCTTACAATGAAAAACACACGTTTTGACTATGTGTTTGAAACGATATATTATCTGTGCGGTGTGCTTTCTGTTAAAGCCGAACTGGGAGTTAAACTTTATAACGCATATCAAAAAGGGGATAAGGGAGAACTTTCCAATTTGAAAGATGATGTAACTGTTTTGATAGAAAAATTGGATAAGTTCCATAGTGTGTTCCGTAAAAATTGGCTTAAAGAAAATAAAATTTTCGGATTCGATGTTCAGGATATTCGTTTTGGTACCTTGCGTGCAAGGCTTACATATACAGCAGAAGCTCTGGAAAGCTATCTTAAAGGAGAAGCAGATTGTATCCCGGAACTTACAGAGGAAAGATTGTTTATGGACTGCCGTGAGGAAGGAAGCGCTGAACAGTTGCATCGCTGCTATAATATATGGCACAATCTTGTAACTGTAAATGTTCTTTGATGTATGGGGTTGATTAAATGATAATTAAACACGATTTTCATATTCACACAAATCTGTCGCTTTGCGCTAACAAAGAGGCAACTTTAGAAATGTATGCACAAAAGGGCAGGGAACTCGGTCTTGAAAAAATGGCTATAACCAACCATTTGTGGGATCATGCTATACCCGATTGGGAAAATGATGAGAATTCGGAATTTTATCAGGTTCAGGATTTTGATTACATAAGCAAAGAAAGAGAATTGATAGAAAAGGCTAATAAAAACGGTGCTAATTTTCTGTTTGGTTGCGAAGCGGAGTACAGCTTTAAGCATCATCGTCCTGCAATAAGCCCTGCAGTAGCAGAGCAGATGGATGTATTGCTTGTGCCTAATTCACATACCCATTTGACAATGCCTAAAAGCTATTATGAACCGCATGAAAAGCATATTGAGTTTATGAAAAATGCTTTTATGGATATAGTTAATTCTGATGTTGCAAAGTATATAACTGCTATTCCGCATCCGTTTATGGCGGTTTGCTGCCCTTATGATAACCGCATGCTGTTAAACGAAATATCTGAAGAAGATTTTAAAGTGTGCTTTTCTGCGGCTGCCGAAAAAGGAATAGCATTAGAGCTCAACCCAAATTTTATTAAAAACAAGCCATTGAATATGGTATATGATGATCCGATTTTCAGAATGTACAGAATAGGTAAAGAGTGTGGCTGTAAATTTACTGTCGGTACAGATGCTCACGGTGCAAACGGACATGATAATTTCAGCTTGGTTTATATATTGTGTTCGGTTCTTGATTTAAAAGATGACGATTTTCATAGTCTTACAAAATAAATATAAGATTTCCCAAATATGAGGTGTTGCAAATTGAATATTGTTAGAACCTTTTGTTCTGATTATGGATTCGAAACAGAAGCAATTGATTATCTTAGTAATGCTTATTTGTTTTTAGTAGATAACGAAGAAGCGTATAAGATTTTTTCCGGTTGTGTTGCAGTATATGAAAACAACACCGAATTTGAGCATGAACCGGTTTTTTCACAGATTGAGGATTTGTCCAAAACAACGGGTATAAATAAATATACTCTGGACCTACTTTATCTGATAGCGTTGACTCCGCACTTAAAAAAACTTTACGAGCAAAATGATATTTCTTTAGACATATATGATTCCTCGGTTTGCGATTTAAGGTGTAAAGCTAAAGAATGTAAAGCAATTTACGGTGTTTGGGGAACCTTTGTCGGATGGTGGACAATCGGATTCTTTAAACTTAGAAGATTCGGCATGGGAAGACTTCAATTTAATTTGAAGAGATTTTCTAAAGCTATGAACAGTGGCGTTTTGAGTTTTAATGAAGGTGACATATATATTGATGTTCATATTCCTTCAAGTGGTGCTTTGAATTATGATGAATGTCAAGAATCTTATAAATTGGCAGCAGAATTCTTTAAAGACTATTTTAAAGGAAAGCCAATAGTGTTTGGTTGTCATTCCTGGCTGTTATCACCAGATAACTATCAAATTTTACCTGCAGATTCAAACGTGTTAAAATTTATGAAAGATTATACTATTATAGAAGAGGAAAAAGACCCTACAAACAATAATTTATGGCGTATTTTTAATAGGTTTGATTTGCCGCAAAATTTACAAGACTTACCTCAAAATTCTTCATTGCAAAGGGCATTTGTCAAATGGCTGTCATCAGGTAATACAATAAATGTTGCTTTTGGTGTAATAATAAAACAATAAAACGTCCGAAAACCCGCTATTTATGCGGGTTTTGAGATTTTATAAACAGTATATTTTTGATTTAAAAATCCAATATGATAAACGATAATTACCTGCTGACCTAAAGTTTTGATAAAATTACTTAATGTCAAAAATGTATTGTGGTGTAGTATACTTGTAATTGATTTTTGTGCACGTCCGAAAGGACATCAGCAGCATTATTTTTATTAGAAATTTAGTTGTAATAGTTTACAATTTGTTAATCAAAAGAGAAAAACACTATGTTATAATATATTTATAATTAGGTTAAAGTGTGGCGCTCCTTTGAGAGTGTTGGTATGAGGTACGAGGTCAAATTTGTCTTTTTCTTTAGGTAAAGGGATAATTATGACCTTTTTATTTTTTAAAAGGAAAAAATACAGAGAAGAAAATCAAAATGGTATGATGTTATATACCACATCAAGTTTTTAGGATTCATTGAAAGGACTTTATTGCGAGTGTGTTAAACGATATTTTGCTATTTAGTGTGTTAAGGATGAGTTAAACTTATTTAAAGTATGCTTTGGGGTTTATTGTGCCTTTTGGTTAGTAATATTTTATTTAAGTTATGACAATTGAATAACGCTTTTAAAAAGCCGTAGGACAGATTAGAGAAATTTGTTTTACGGCTTTTTTGCGTCTTGTAGTGATTATAATTTGTTGAAATTACAGCATAATCACTGGATTAAAACAAACGGTTGTTAAAGTTATTTGCCGCTTTAACTAACAAAAACTGTTTCAGGAATTAGTAAAAAATTATGGGTTTATAAGAAAGAGTGTTCCATTTCAATCGGTTGCAAAGGGTTGTAGGCAAAAATGGTGTGTAAGATTAAATCTACTTTGCAGTCAGCAGGGCAGTGCTGACTAACATTAAATATAAAGATTTTACTGTCCTAAAATCTAAAGCACCTGCAAATGCAGTCTGATATATCAGATTGGTGCAACACCGCAGAGGAAAAATTCCCCTCAAGTTTTTTAAAACTCGAAGCGGTTCCTTACTAAACATCTGACAATTAAATTACAGAGACAGAAATAAGACATTACCCAAAATCAT
>JAZQHX010000283.1:0-3676 GCA_045540835.1 Acutalibacteraceae bacterium
CGTTCCGCCGCCGCCTGCATCTACCATTCCAAGCTCACCCGTCTGCCAGATAATGCCTGCCTTATCGAGCATATTACGAACATAAGCCATATATTCAGCCGATGCGTCCGAAGTGCCCGATTTACCACGTGCACCCGTATATTTTGTAACAACAACACCATAATTAAGGAAGGATGCGTTGCGTTTTTCCATAACACTCTGGAATGTAGGGTCCATACCTGCATTAACGTCAGCCGACAAGCATTTAGAATTTCTGATTGCTACCGTACCGTCACCGCCCTGCATTTTACAAAGGTCACCAATAACGTAGCGAAGGAAATCGGATTCAAGTCCCGTATTGCCCATAGAGCCGACTTCTTCTTTGTCAGCCAATATTGCAACTGCTGTCTTTTCGGGAACTTCAACGTCAAGTATAGCAGTAAGCGCAGGATAAGCACAAACTCTATCGTCCTGACCGTAAGCACCTATCATAGAGCGGTCAAAGCCAATGTCACAAGCCTTGTTAGCAGGAACAATCTCAAGCTCGGCAGAGAGGAAATCTTCCTCGGCAACACCGTACTTTTCATTAAGAATTTTCAGGATATTAAGCTTTACAAGCTCGCTACCCTTATCACTTCTGAACGGGTGACTGCCTATAAGCACATTAAGCTCCTCGCCCTTTATTCCCTCATTCAAAGTACGCTTGCTCTGCTCTGCGGCAAGGTGGGGCAAAAGGTCATTTATAACAAATTTGGGCTCGTCTTCCCTCTCACCTATGCTTATTTCCTTAACAGTACCGTCTTTAAGCACAAAAACGCCGTGGAGAGCTAACGGTATTGCTGTCCATTGATACTTTTTAATTCCGCCGTAATAGTGGGTTTTAAAGAGAGCTAACTCCACGTCCTCATAAAGCGGATTGGGTTTTAAATCAAGTCTGGGTGAATCAATATGAGCGGCAGTAATGTTAACCCCGTTTTCCACCTTTTCCTTACCAATTACGGCAAAGGCTACGGTTTTACCTCTGTTATTGATAAAAACTCTGTCCCCTGCTCTATATTCCTTACCGATTACAAACTCACTAAAGCCTGCTTTTTTTGCCATCTCTACTGCGTTTTTAACAGCCTCACGCTCGGTTTTTGCGTTATCAAGAAAGGTCTTGTATCCCTCACAATATTCGTCTGCCTTTTGAAGTACAGAATCATCAGCCTTTATTCTACCGTTTTCCCTTTTAATAAAAAGCTGTTCCTTTAATTCTTCAACCTTTGTCTTTTCAGCCATCGTAATTCTCCTTTAGTATTTTATTTATTATTGCCTTAAATCGGTCTTTAAAATCATCTTCGTCGCCATTATTATAAATAATATGCTCGGTTCTTGATTTATAATATTCATCGGCCTTTCCTGCTTTTATTCTTAAAGCTGCCGCTTGTTTATCTATTCCGTCACGCTTTAAAATACGTGAAAGGCGGATTTCCCTTTCAGCCAGCACCGCAATTACAGCGTTACACATACTGTCAATTCCGCTTTCGTATAAGGTCGGTGCATCTAAAAGTACCAATTCTGCATCAGTTTCTTGCTTTACAAGCAGGACAATGTGCGGTAATAAGGTTTTATTTAAAAGCTCGGTGTTTTCTTTTGTCATAAAGGCAATTTTCGCCAATTCTTTTCGGTCAAGCGTTCCGTCGCTGTTTAAAATATTATTGCCGAACACCTTAACTAATGCTTTTAGTCCTTTAGTTCCCTTTTCTACCGCAAGTCTTGCCAATTTATCACAATCAACAATTTTAAAGCCTTTTTCTGCCGCCACTGTGCAAGCACTGCTTTTTCCTGCTCCCGTGGGACCGGTAAGCCCTATTATTATACTCATAATTCAATCACCCTGAAAGCGCAGGCACGAATCAGGCGGTTATAAACTGCAAGACCTACACCTTTTTTGGACGGGGCGTGTATATATGCTTTATTAAGACCCGAACTGTCAATTTCCCGAAGTATTGAAAACACCTCGTGCGCTAATGTTGCCTCGTCATTTATGCTGCCGTATATTAGCTTAGGTACTGTGATTCTGTCGGCTTCTTCTTTAAAGCAAACCGCCACACCGTCATTAACAGAATTCACAAATTCTGTAAACTCTACACTTTCACCCTCAACAAGATAAGCTTCTGTTTTGGGTGCATAGTGCTTGTACTTCATACCGGGACTCGCAACCCTTTCACCCGTTTCGGGCTCTGCAAGAACGGCTTTATCTATAACCAGATCTGGTATAATTTCCCGCAACTGTTCGGCCGTAACCGCTCCCGGACGGAGCAGTCTCGGCGGAGTGGTTGCAAAGGATACAACAGTAGATTCTACCCCGACTTCACAATCGTTTCCTAAAACCACAGCGTCAATTTTACTGTCTAAATCATTTATAACGTGAACCGCCGTTGTAGGGCTGGGACTGCCGGAAGTATTAGCAGAGGGTGCCGCCAGCGGCAAACCGCTCAAGGCTATAACCTCAGCGGCGATTTTATCCGAAGGCATTCTTACGGCTACGGTATTAAGCCCTGCCGAAACCTCATTTGCAACACTACCGTTTGAAGGCAGTACCATTGTAAAAGGTCCGGGCCAGAATTTTTGGGCACACTTATATGCCGTCTGCGGTATCGCCTTTACTATGCTTTCGAACATTTCCATATCACATATATGAACAATAAGCGGATTATCCTGCGGTCTGCCCTTGGCTTGAAAAACCTTTTTTATAGCCTTACCGTCCATAGCCGAAGCGGCAAGCCCGTAAACCGTTTCGGTAGGTATTGCCACTATGCCGCCGTTTTTGAGTATCAAAGCCGCCTTTGACAAGCCTTCCTTATCGGCCGATAATTTTTCCGTAATCATTTATTATTCCTGCTCCGATTCCAAAGCTTCTGCACGGTAATGGGTAATAAGCGCATCTACAACCTCATCAATATCACCGTTCAAAAACTGTTCCAATTTATAAATGGTAAGACCTATTCTATGGTCGGTAATTCTTCCCTGAGGATAGTTATAGGTACGGATTCTTTCACTTCTGTCACCCGTTCCCACCTGACTTTTTCTATCCGAAGCGATAGCCTCGTCATGCTCACGTTGAGCTACATCCAAAAGGCGTGAACGCAGAATTTTAAGGGCTTTATCCTTGTTTTTAAACTGACTTCTCTCATCCTGACATTCAACTACTGTCCCCGTAGGCAGGTGAGTTACACGTATTGCGGAAGAGGTCTTGTTAATATGCTGACCTCCTGCTCCCGAAGAACGGAAGGTATCAATTTTAAGGTCGGCAGGATTGATTTCAAGCTCAACATCCTCAGCCTCAGGAAGGACAGCGACAGTAACGGTAGAAGTATGGATACGTCCCTGTGTTTCTGTATCGGGCACACGCTGTACACGGTGAACACCGCTTTCGTATTTAAAGCGTGAGTATGCACCCTCACCCTCAATCATAAAGCTGATTTCTTTATATCCGCCAAGTTCGGTTTCGTTGGCATTTACAACCTCTGTATTCCAGCGCCTGCTTTCGGCATACATAGAGTACATTCTGTAAAGCGAGCCTGCAAACAAAGCCGCTTCCTCACCACCGGCTCCACCACGGATTTCAACAATAACGTTTTTGTCGTCATTAGGGTCTTTTGGCAGTAATAAAATTTTAAGCTCGTCAGCAAAAACAGAAATATTATCCTTTGCT
>JAZQHX010000284.1:0-13895 GCA_045540835.1 Acutalibacteraceae bacterium
CGAATTACGCATTCCGAATTATAAATGTGTTTTGGTACAATAATTTGCCTTTGGAGGATAGAAATGAATATAGCTTTTTACACTTTGGGGTGTAAGGTAAATCAGTATGAAACGCAGGCTATGCGTGAGGCTTTTGTTAAATCGGGATATACTGCCGTAAGTGAGGGGACACCTTGCGATGTTGCGGTAATAAATTCCTGCACCGTAACGGCGGAAAGTGACCGAAAAACCCGTCAACTGCTGCGTAGGATAAGGCGGGAAAATCCCAATGCCGCAATTGTGCTTACGGGCTGTATGGTGCAAGCCTTTGATGCTGAGGCTTCGGCATTAGAGGAAGCCGACATTATAGCAGGCAACACCGATGTTTCAAAAATTCTGCCGCTTGTGGAAGAATTTTTAGCGAGCGGGCAAAGGGTTATAGAAATAGCACCGCATAAGGAAAAGGCGGCATTTAACACACCTAATATAAGTGATTTTGCTGAACGCACAAGGGCATATATGAAAATTCAGGACGGCTGTGACAGATATTGCAGTTATTGCATTATCCCTAAAGCCAGAGGGCATATCCGCTCAAAACCGATTGAAGAAATAAAAAAAGAAGCCGAGGCTTTAGCTGAAGCCGGCTTTTTGGAAATTGTACTTGTGGGTATAAATCTGTCCTCCTACGGAATGGACGAGGGGCTAAACCTCTGCGATGCGGTTGAAGCGGTTTGTGCAGTAGAGGGCATAAAGCGGGTGCGATTAGGCTCACTTGAGCCCGACCATATAAGCGATGAAATGCTAAAGCGTTTTAAGAATCAGGAAAAATTCTGTGAGCAGTTCCATTTGTCCTTGCAATCGGGCTGTGACCGAACTTTAAAGCGAATGAACAGGCATTACGATACTGCTTTTTATACCGATTTGGTGAAAAGAATCCGAAAAATGTTCCCGAATGCGGCAATTACTACCGATATAATGGTAGGTTTTGCAGGCGAGACCGATGAGGAATTTAAAGATAGTGTAGATTACCTTAAAGTCACCGGTTTTGCTAAGTCTCACGTTTTTGCTTATTCGAGACGCAAGGGGACTGTTGCCTACGGACTACCCGACCAAATAACAAATGCCGTAAAATCCGAGCGCAGTAAAGTGATGATGTCAGCGGCGGCAGAGTGCGAGCAGGCATTTTTGAAGGGGCAGGTTGGAAAGGTTTTCCCCGTTTTGTTTGAAACTGCCGAGGACACAGTAGCTAAAGGCTACACACCGAATTATACCCTTGTTGAAGTAAAAAGCGATACACCGCATACGGGTAAAATTTTTAATGTTAAAATCATTTCAGCCGAAAAGGATTATTGTTTAGGTGAAATTGTTTAATTCTCGCAAATTGTTGCGTTTTTGATTAAAATTTCGGTTTTGTCGGTTATAATCTTTATCGGCAGACCACTTTCTCCGAGTATGATTCGGTATTCGGTATTATCGGTTTTGCCTTCGAGTATATATCTGTTATCCTGCTTTTTTACCTGATTCTTTTGTTTTTCGGCATGGCTTAAAATCTCATAAATCAGGTAAATTGGATTCTGTTCGGGCAGGTGACCGCTTAAAGTATGTGTAAGACCGTTGTATGTAAGGGCTGTATTGCCATCCAAGGTTGCAGTAAGTCCTGCTATACTTGTCGGTTTTATTACGGTGATTTCGGCAACACCGTCTTTATTTATTACAGCGCTACATTCAATAATATTATTTTCGTATGAAATTCGGGCGATAAAGGAAAGCCCCGTTGTGACGGCTGTCACGGCGGAGCTTTTTTTACATCCTGTATTTAAAACTAAAATTGCAAATAACATAAAGCAGATTAAAAATCTTTTCAAACAAAACCACCCTAAAATAATATATAATTCGGAATGCGTAATTCGTAATTCGGAATTTAAGGTGTGCCTTCGGCACGGATGTAAATAATAATTGTTATCATTATTATCGTTGTGAATGAAAATTTTACAATTCCTCTATCATATCGCTCGGGAGCATTGCCCGTTCGCCTTTTTTTACTTTGGCTTTATCTCCTGCTTCACCGTGAAGATATACCGCATATTTTGCGGCATCTATGGCGGAATAGCCTTGCGCTAAAAGGGATACCATAATTCCCGAAAGCACGTCACCGCTGCCGCCCGTAGCCATACCGGGGTTACCCGTCATATTAAAGAAAATTTCACCTTGGGGAGAAGCTATAATTGTATTAGCTCCCTTAAGCACCAGAACACAGTCGTATTTTTTGGCAAAATCCCGTGCAATATTTACCCTGTTTTGCTCGATTTCTTTTACAGATAAATTTAGAAGTCTTGCCATTTCTCCGGGGTGAGGGGTAAGGATTACTTCCTTTTTACTTTCCTTTAATATATCTATGCGGCGGCTTAGTGTGTTTATTCCGTCAGCATCAATAACGCAGGGCAAATTACAGCTTAAAACATCAAAAAGCAGTTTTTCTACACCTTTACCCGATTTTACTCCGCAACCGAATAAAATTGCGTTACATTTATCCAAATGCGAGTAAAGGTCTATACCGTCAGCATCAAAAGCTCCGTTTTTATCTGTATTTACGGGAACGCAGACCGCTTCGGGAACGCTTAGTGTAAAGGGCGTATAAATGCTGTCACACAAAATGCATTTTGCAATACCAAGGCCGCTTCTGAGTGCCGCCCTTGCCGCTAAAACTGCCGCTCCTGCCATACCGTAGCTACCGTTTATTAAAAGTGCTGTGCCAAAGCTGCCTTTATGTGAGTTGTGACGCCTTTTTTCAAAAATAGGCTTTTCGGTGGTTAAAAAGCTGTAGTCTATCGGTTTGACGCCAATATCTGCCACAACCGTCTCGCCGCAGTAATCTGAGCCTTCGGGCAGGACAAAGCAAGGCTTTAAGGCTATGAATGTAACGGTTAAATCTGCCTTTACAGCCGAAGTGTAAACTCTGCCGTTATCGCAGTCAACACCGCTTGGAATATCTATTGCAACTTTATATCCTTTAGCGTAATTGACAGCATCAAAAAGCTGAGTGACGTTATCACTCGGCGCACGGTTAAAGCCTATGCCGAAAAGGGCATCAATTATTATGTCATAATCCTTATCGGGACTGAAAATATCGGTCTTTTCGATAAATTCCAATTTATTGTAGTAGTAAAGTGCATTCTCGGTCACGGGTGAGCCTAACGGGGTTACAACCGTAACCAAAGCGCCGTGACCGTAAAGGTAATCGGCAACACAAAAGCCGTCTCCGCCATTATTTCCGTTACCGCAAAGTACGGCTATTTTTTTGCCCGTTACATTTATTTTTTCGCATATTGTCTCTGCCGCTGTCTTACCTGCAATGCCCATAAGGGTACGAAAAGAAAAAGCGCCGCAAATCACAGCGCTTTCTTCGGATTTTCTGATTAAATCACGGTTTAATATCTGCATAGTAGTGTACCGATTACTTGAAGGCACTGTTTGCAATGAACTTAGGGATAAACTTCACAATTGCGCCCTGCAAGCGTTCTTCGGGAGCGAAAACTACATTTATAGCACCCTTACCCTCACGGTCGCATACCATAAAGTAGGCGTCAGGGTCAGCAAGGTCACAAGCGACAACCAACTGCTTTTTATCAATGTTGCTTATAAGGTGGGGGTGGAATTTTTCAAGTCTTGAAACGCCCGACAGTTCAAAGCTGGTAACACGCTTACGTGAGCTTTTGTTTATAATCTTATCAATATCCATAGTTCCGTTGGTAATAATATACTCATACTCGATATTAAAGCGACCCGTTAATTTCCATGCGCCGAAAAGGATTCCGAAAATAAGTATAGGTGCGAGAGCGGAAAGGGGACCTAAAATTCCTCCGAACAGAAATAGGAAAATGCAAAGAAAGATTGCTAAAAACCACAATCCTAAAACTGCAAAAACTGTACCGCCTGTCTTTCTGATAGGCATAATTTGTTCAAAAAAAGTATCCATTGTAATATCTCCTCAAAAAAATAAATAAAATTATACGATTACATTATACACCAAACAGGGTGGGTATTGCAATCTTTTTTATTTTGTTGTATAATAAATTTACTAATTATTAACATTCTTGTTTTAGTGTTATATATAATCTATATAGGGATAAGAGGTGTTTTTGTGAGAATTAAGGAAGGATTTGAGCTTATAAATCGTGACGGTCAGCATTGGGTGAAAGCACTCGGTAATCCGTCAAAGGATTTTGCCGTTTCGGAATATTCCGCATTTTTGTGGAACCTTTTAAAGAAAAAAGAAGTAACCAAAAGCCAGATGCTTGACAGCTTGCTGTCGGAATTTGATATTTCCACCGTGCTGGCTTTGGGAGAAATAGATAATTTTTTACGGATGATGAGGGAAAATGAAGTCATTGAATAAAAGTAAAAGTAATAAATCCACACTTTTGTGGATTTTTAAACGTACTAAAAGATTTTTGCCGTTAGTAGCTTTGATTGCACTGATTGCAATGGTTGATGCTTCGATATTCATAGCATTGGCTCTGGTTTCAAAGAAATTACTGGATATAGCAACGGGTGCGACGGACGGCAATATTTTAATAACGGGAATAGCAATCTTTGCTGTAATAATAGGACATATTATATTGACAAGCACGCAGTCTTTTATTAACACGCTGTCTAACGCAAAGCTTGTGATTTCTATTCGCAGTTATATGTTTAAAAATATAGCTAAAAAGAAGTATTCGGATATATCTAAATATCATTCGGGCGAGCTGTTAAACAGAATAACCTCCGATACAGATGTTATAATAAACAGCATTGTGTCAATCGTGCCGAGTATAGCCTCTATAATTGCTAAAATTATCGGTGGAATGTCGGTGCTGTTGGTGCTGGACTGGCGAGTTGCGGTTATAGTATTTGTATTGGGAGTTTTCGTGCCCGCAATAGGCAGAATTTTGAACAAAAAATATAAGGTATTACATAAAAAGGCTCAACAGACCGAGGGTAAATCCCGTGCGTTTATGCAGGAATGCTTTGAGAATATCGTTGTAGTAAAAACCTTTGCAAGCGAAGCTCCTTTTTCAAAAAAGCTTGAGCAGTTTATGCAGGAAAATTTTGTGATAAAAATTAAAAGAGCGATTTTGTCTGTTGTAACCCACATGAGCTTATATTCATTCTTTACAGTAGGATATTACGCAATTATGGTATGGGGAGCAGGCAATATTGCTTCGGGAACTATGACTTACGGTACTCTTATGGCTTTTTTGCAGTTGGTTTCTCAATTAAGAGCGCCGCTTCAGAATGTTTCAGGCATACTTCCGCAGTATTATTCCGCTTTGGCTTCTGCCGAGAGACTTATGGAGCTTGAAGAAATTGAAGACGACCTGCCTTCGGTTGAGGACGAAAAGCTTTGTGAAATCAAGAATAATTTTTCGGGTATGGATGTTAAAGACATATCCTTCGCTTATAAGGACGAGCTTATACTTAAAAACTGTTCTTTTACTGCCGAAAAGGGCAAAATTACCGCAATAACGGGTGAATCGGGCAGCGGTAAGAGTACGATTTTCAGGGTTATTTTAGGTCTTTACAATCCGCAGGAGGGCGAAATCCTTATAAACGGTGATATTAAGCTTGATACGTCACTAAGGGGCTTGTTCGCTTATGTGCCTCAGGGAAACCTTGTGCTTTCGGGTACGATAAGGGAAAACCTGACACTTTGTAACGATGATGTGTCCGATGACGAGCTTATAAAAGCGACAAAAGCGGCGGATATTTATGATTTGATTGTATCCCTGCCCGACGGCTTTGATACGGTGGTGACTGAACGTGGCGGCGGACTTAGCGAAGGACAGATACAGCGTATCTCCATAGCACGTGCGCTTCTTACTGACGCACCGATACTGCTTCTTGACGAGGCAACAAGTGCACTTGATGAAAGCACCGAAACCACGGTGCTTAGCAATATTAAAGCAATGAAGGAAAAAACGGTTCTGTTTGTGACCCACAGAAACACAAGTCTCAGGGTTTGTGACAAGATTATCCGTGTAGAGGATAAAAAATTCAACGTGATAAAAGAATAAAACAAAAAAGGGCTGTTTTTGCAGTCCTTTTTTAGTTGGTATTTCGGTTGACAAAGGTAAAGTATAAGCTTATAATAATTATGTTTAAGCAAAAGGAAAAGAAGGAAGAATTTTAATGACAAAGATTGAAAATTTACGAAACGTTGCGATTATCGCCCACGTTGACCACGGTAAAACCACACTTGTTGACCAGCTTTTAAAACAGAGCGGTACATTCAGAGTGAATGAGACGGTTGACGACCGTGTAATGGACTCGAATGACCTTGAAAGAGAGAGAGGAATCACTATTCTTTCAAAGAATACGAGTGTTATGTACGGCGATGTTAAGATAAATATTGTTGATACTCCCGGACACGCTGATTTTGGCGGTGAGGTTGAGCGAATACTCCAGATGGTAGACGGTGTATTACTGCTGGTTGATGCGTTTGAGGGTTGTATGCCGCAGACCCGCTTTGTGCTTAAAAAGGCTTTGGCATTAGGTAAAAAGGCGGTTGTTGTTGTTAATAAAATTGATAGACCAATGGCGAGACCTCACGAGGTTGTTGACGAGGTTCTCGATTTGTTTATTGAGCTTGGTGCCGACGAGGAGCAGATTGAATTCCCCGTTATTTTTGCGTCGGGCAGGGACGGATACGCTAACTATTCACCCGACGTACCCGGCACCGATATGAAGCCACTTTTTGATGCAATTGTTAAGGAAATAGAGCCTCCGCAGGGCGATGTTGACGGTCCTTTGCAGATTCTTTTCACCAATATTGAGTATGACGATTATCTTGGCAGAATTGGTGTAGGACGTGTAATCAGAGGCAGTGTTAAAACGGGACAGAGTGTAGCTTTGTGCCATAAGGACGGAAAGACTACGAATGTTAAAATTGCAAAGATGTTTATGTACAGAGGACTTAAACGCTTTGAAGAGGAAACAGCAACGGTTGGTGATATTATTCAGGTTGCAGGTATAGCCGACCTTGAAATTGGTGAGACTGCTTGTGCTACCGACTGTATAGAACCGCTACCCTTTGTAAAGATTGACGAGCCGACTTTGGCTATGAACTTTATGGTTAATAATTCTCCTTTTGCAGGTAAGGACGGAAAGCTTGTTACCTCACGTAATATCCGTGACCGCCTTTTTAAAGAGGTTATGACCAACGTAAGCCTTCGTGTTGAGGAAACCGATTCTGCTGATACCTTCAAGGTTTCGGGCAGAGGAGAACTTCATTTATCGATTCTTATTGAGACTATGCGCCGTCAGGGCTACGAATTCCAGGTTTCACCCCCTGAGGTTATTTATAAAAAAGATGCCGACGGTACACTTTTAGAGCCTATTGAGCTTTTGATGATTGAAGTGCCCGAGGAATACGTAGGTCCCGTTATGGAGCGCCTTGGCACAAGAAAAGCGGAGCTTCGTAATATGGGCACAAGGGAAGGCGGTACTTCGCACCTTGAGTTTACTATTCCTGCCCGTGGACTTTTAGGCTACCGCTCGCAGTTTTTGACCGATACGAACGGTAACGGAATTATGAACCACGTGTTTGACAGCTATCAGCCGTATAAGGGCGATATTGACCAGCGTTCTACCGGCTCTATTATCGCTCACGAGCAGGGTGATGCTACTGGTTACGGACTTTTTAACACTCAAAGCAGAGGTAGGTTATTTATAGGCCCCGGCACTCCTGTTTATGAGGGAATGATAGTAGGCGAAAACCCGAAAAATGACGATATTGTATGCAATGTATGCAAGAAAAAGCAGATGACAAACACACGTGCTTCGGGCTCGGACGATGCTTTAAGACTTGTTCCGCATACTAAGCTTAGCCTTGAGCAGTCGCTTGAATTTATCAAGAATGACGAGCTTGTGGAAATTACACCTAACAATATCCGACTTCGCAAACGTATTCTTAATAAAGAGGAACGTATGAAGGCAGAGTCTAAGAGGAAATAAACCGAAAATGGAATATATAATTCTTGATTTGGAATGGGATAATGTGTTTTTTACCCCCGAAAAGCGGTTTGTGAACCAGATTTTGCAGATAGGTGCCGTAAAACTGGACGAGGAATTCAATCTTGTTGATACCTTTGAAGCTACGGTACGCTCCTCGGTTTCTAATAAGGTATCAAGCCGTTTCACAAAGCTTACGGGAATAACAAAGGAAAAAATGCTCTCTGGTATCCCTCTTTTTGAGGCGGTAGAAAGGTACAACGAGTTTTCTTCGGGCTGTGAAGTTACAATGACCTGGAGCAATACCGACCTTTATACCATAACCGATAATCAAAAAACCCTGCTTAAAGGGCAGAATAAGTTCAACTTTAATAAATATCTCGATTTGCAAAAGCTGGTTCAGGGTGAGATGCAGCGGCGTGGGTTTGATACAAAAAATCAGATAGCCCTCGAAGCGGCGGCTAACCTTTTCGGGATAGATACTAAGGAATTTGAGCTTCACACCGCTTTGGATGACAGCCTTTTGTGCGCACAGCTTTTGAAAATATGCTATGATAAAAGGTATTTTGATGCACTGCTAAGAGATACCCGTGACCCTGAGTTTTTTGCAAGGCTTGAGTTTAAGGCATATCCTATAACAGATATAACCGATAAGGCTATTGATAAGAAAAGTCTTGTGTTTAATTGCCCCGAATGCGGCGGCAAAACCGAGAGGTTAAAGAAATGGAAATACCGCAACCGATGGTTTACTGCAACCTTTAAATGCGGTGGCTGCGGTCATAAATTTATAGGCAGAGTTTCCTTTAAAAAGACCTTTGACAGCCTGCAGGTTAAAAGAAGAACTACGGAGTTTAAGAAAAATGATATGCAAGTTGTGCCCGAGAAGGTGCAATGCACTTCGGACGGAAAGTGAAAATAAAAACGGATTTTGCAAAATGCCTTTGCGAGTAAAAATCGCAAGGGCTGATTTGCATTTTTGGGAAGAGCCGTGCATAAGCGGTGAAAAAGGGTCGGGTACGGTCTTTTTTTCGGGCTGTAATTTGGCGTGCTGTTATTGCCAAAATTATGAATTGTCCCACAAATGTAAGGGAGAAGAAATCACGGTAGAAAAATTAGCAGAAATTTTTAAAATGCTCGAAGACAAAGGCGCACACAATATTAACCTTGTTACCCCTACGCATTATGCTTATGCTATAAAGCAGGCACTCGATATTTATAACCCGAAGATACCGATTGTTTATAATTCGAGCGGTTACGAAACGGTGGAAACCCTTAAAATGCTCGAAGGGTATATTGATATTTTTCTTATAGATTTAAAGTATTTAAGTAGTGACAGAGCATTAAAATATTCCTTTGCGGAAAATTATCCTGAGTATGCAAAGGCAGCGATACTTGAAGCCTGCCGTCAGATACCTGTATGCGAATTTGAGGGCAGTATTATGAAAAAGGGTGTAATTGTAAGACATCTTTTACTGCCGCAGGGTACAAAAGAGGCAATGGCGGTTTTTGACTGGGTAAGGGATAACGCCCCTGATGCATATTTCAGCATTATGAGCCAGTATATCCCTATGGGAGAAGCCGAAAAATACAAGGAAATAAACCGTAAGGTCACCAAAAGAGAGTACGAAAAGGTATTAGGCTATATTTGCAGTTTTGATTTTCAGAATGTTTATATTCAGGAAAAATCGAGCGCAGATAAAAAATTTATACCCGATTTCGGGCAATAGAGTGATTTAATCCGTCCAAGCTGTATGGACGGATATTTTTTTATCAAAATATGCAGTATAATGCTTGAAATTATGCATATTTTAGTGTATACTTTAAAGTAATTATAATTAGGTGTACTATGCGTATAGGTTATTAAGCCTTTTATGCATCTGTGCAGACGAAAGAGGTGCCGAAATGACACGAAAAATGGCGAGAGAAGAAGCTTTTATTCTGATCTTTGAAAAGGTTTTTAACGATTGCGGTATTGAGGAAATTCTTGAAATTGCGAATGAAGTACGGGATTTGGAGCCTGACGACTATATAAATGCAGTTTTTGGCGGCGTTTATGATAATCTTGCAGAGCTTGACGGTATTATTTCCGAAAACGCTGTTGGCTGGAAAATAAGCCGTATTTCCAAAACAGCATTGGCAATATTAAGACTTGCAATTTTTGAAATTAAATATATGGACGATATTCCTGCTTCGGTTTCTATAAACGAGGCGGTTGAGCTTGCTAAAAAGTATGCAACAAGCGAGGATGCTTCCTTTATAAACGGCATACTTTCAACCGTTGTTAAAAAACAGTAATATGCAAAGACAGGCGTTGACGGTAAGACAGCTTAATTTATATGTGCGTTCTCTGCTTGAGGGGGACGTGCGGCTTAATGACGTCCTTGTGGAGGGTGAGCTGTCAAATTTTAAAAACCACTATGCGAGCGGACACCTTTATTTTACCTTAAAGGATAAGGACGCCGCTATTCGCTGTGTAATGTTCCGCTTTAATGCCGCAAGGCTGAAATTCGAGCCTCAAGACGGTATGTCGGTAATACTAAGAGGTAAGGTGTCGGTTTACGAAAAGGACGGTCAGTATCAGTTTTATGCAGAGGATATGCAGCCTTCCGGTATTGGTGATATTGCGTTAGCCTTTGAACAGATAAAGGAAAAGCTTCAAAGTGAAGGCCTTTTTGACGAGAGCACCAAAAGACCGATACCGAAATTTCCAAAAAAAATTGCGGTTGTAACCTCGGATACGGGAGCGGCGGTAAGGGATATTATGAATATTTTGTCCCGTCGCTTTAAAATGGCGCAGATTGTTATGTGCCCCGTGGCAGTTCAGGGGGAGAATGCCGTACCCGATATGCTAAGCACCCTTGACAGACTTTATGTACTCTCAGGCATAGACCTTATAATTATAGGCAGGGGCGGCGGCTCGATTGAGGATTTGTGGGCTTTTAACAGTGAGGAATTAGCCCGCAAAATTTACGAATCCCCCGTGCCCGTGATTTCGGCTGTGGGTCACGAAACCGATTTTACAATCTGTGACTTTGTTGCCGATTTGAGAGCGCCTACTCCGTCGGCGGCGGCAGAGCTTGCAGTACCTGATACAAGGGAACTCGAAAATCAGCTTGAAGCTTACAAAATAAGGCTTAAAGGCGGACTTGAAGCTAAGTATAATTACCTTAAATTACGGTTGGACGGTTGCAGGAATTCCGCAGTTTTGAAGAATCCGCAGAATTTTATTATAGATAGAAGAACGGAATATTTAGACCGTGTAACCGAAAGACTTTTATTTGAATCAAAGAATACCTTACAGCAAGCCGAAAACCGACTGAATGCAGTTGTGGGAAGGCTGGAGGCTTTAAGCCCTTTAAAGGTGTTAAGCCGTGGGTTTGCCGCTGTTACTGACAAAAATGGTGCAGTAAGCAGTGCGAAAAATCTTAAAAAAGGTGACGAAATAAATTTACGCTTCGCAGACGGCACGGCTGTTTGTGAAATAAATAAAATAGAAATTGAGGAGTGACACTTAATGAAAGAACAAATTAAATTTAAAAGATTGGGTGTAATGCTGGATGCTTCCAGAAATGCTGTTATGAAGCCGGAAACGGTTAAAAAATATATGGATATTATGGCTGACCTCGGCTACAACTGTCTTATGCTTTATACCGAGGATACCTATGAGGTTGACAATCAGCCTTATTTCGGTCATAACAGAGGTCGTTACTCACAAGCAGAATTAAAGGAATTGGACAGCTATGCAAAGGGAAAAGGAATAGAGCTTATTCCCTGTATACAGACCTTGGCTCACGTAAATCCGCTTTTCCGTTGGCCTACTTATAATGCAATTCACGATTGTAACGATATTATGCTTTGCGGCGAGGAAGAAACCTATAAGCTCATAGAAGATATTTTTGCAACGCTCGATAAATGCTTTACCACTCGTATTGTTAATATCGGTATGGACGAAGCGCATATGATAGGCAGAGGTAAATATCAGGATGAACACGGAGTAGTGAATCGTTTTGATATATTACTTGATCATCTTAATAAGGTTTCCGAAATTGCTAAAAAGTATAATTTCGAGATTGTTATGTGGGGCGATATGTTCTTCCGTCTTATAAATGGCGGTTCGTATTATATCGACAAGGAAATTGTGGTTGACCCCAAAATCAAGGCTATGATTCCCGATAATGTAAATCTTATTTATTGGGATTACTATTCACACGATAAAACACGTTATGATAAAAATATTGTAGCCCACAATGCTATTAAGGAAGGCACATGGTTTGCAGGCGGTGTTTATACCTGGACAGGATTCGCTCCGCACAATACCTTTAGTATGGGGGCAAACCTTGCGGCGATTACTTCCTGCCTCGAACACGGAGTAGATAATATAATACTTACTATGTGGGGAGACAACGGAGCAGAGTGTTCTAAATTTTCTACAATACCATGCCTTTACTATTCTTCCATGCTTAGCCGTGGTATTACCGATATGGATACAATAAAGCAAGGATTCAAGGAAAAATACGGTATCCAATTTGACGATTTTATGGCAGTGGATTTGAACGATACTCCAAACGGAGCCGAGGGCAGAATAGTAAATGCAGAAAAATATATGCTTTATAACGATTGCTTTATGGGTATGTTTGATAATATGGTACAGCCTGATACTGCAAAGGGTTATGCTCTGGCGGCAGAAAAGCTTCAGAAGTATGCTGATAATAAGGATTTCGGTCTTGTGTTCGATTCACTTTCAAAGCTTTGTAAAGTGCTCGAAATTAAATGCGACCTCGGTTTGCGTACTCTGAAGGCTTATGAAGCTAATGACAAAGCGGCATTAAAGGGTCTGATTGCCGATTATGATGAGACGATAAGCCGTTTGGAGGATTTTTATACTGCTTATGAAAAGCAATGGATGTGGGAAAATAAGCCCCACGGCTTTGACGTGCAGGATATAAGAATTGGCGGTCTTATCCGCAGAATCAAGCACGGAAAAGCAAGACTTTCGGAGTATTTAAACGGTGAGATAGATGTTATTGAAGAATTAAATGAACCAAGACTTGACGTAATGTGCCGTGAAAACGATAACAGTACAATAACCTTTAACAGTTGGGAGAAGAGTGTTTCTGCAAATACTGTTTCAGGATTATAAGGAGTTTTAGTTTATGGCTGAAAATAAGATTGATTTTGAAAAATCTTTAGGTGAGCTTGAAAAAATTGTAGCAAAGCTTGAAAGCGGTGAATGTTCGCTTGACGAGTCGATAAAGCTGTTCGAAAAAGGTGTAAAATATACAAGTGAGTGCCGTGATGCATTAAAAAGCGCCAAGGAAAAAATAACTACATTAACCGAGCTTGAAAGTGGAGCAGATAATGATTAAAACAATACTTGAAAATTACAGAAAAACGGTTGACAGCAGAATAGAAGAGCTTTTTCCACAGCTCAGCACCGCATATAAGTCGGTGTCAGATGCGGCAAGGTATTCGCTCCTTTCGGGAGGCAAGCGCATAAGACCTGCTATTATGATGGAATTTTGCCGTCTTTGCGGTGGTGACCCCAAAAATGCGCTTGATTTTGCGGTTGCGCTCGAAATGATACATACCTATTCGCTTATCCACGACGATTTGCCTTGTATGGACGATGACGATATGCGCAGAGGAAAGCCCTCTTGCCATAAAGCATTCGGTGAGGATATTGCGCTGCTTGCAGGGGATACTTTATTAACAGAAGCCTTTTTTGTAGCGGCTAATGCCAATACTTCTCCCGAAACAGCCTTGGCGGCGGTATCGTATTTAAGCTCTAATGCAGGACTTCACGGTATGATTGGCGGTCAGGTTTTAGACCTTAGTTTTGAAAAGGAAAAACCGCAGGCTGAAGCACTTTGCGATATGTATATGCGAAAAACGGCGGCGCTTCTTATTGCGGCGGCATCAATAGG
>JAZQHX010000285.1:0-4935 GCA_045540835.1 Acutalibacteraceae bacterium
GAAATTTATCGTGCCTAAGTATTATATCAAAAGGGCAGAGGAATGTCAACAAAAAAATTAAAAAAATTTTATTTTTTTATAAATCTTGATTTTATGTTTGGATTATTGGTTTTAAAATACCAATTTTAATGTTTAATATAATTAAAAGCCGAATTTTTTTCGTTAGCGTTCTTTTGCTAAGGACTTTAAAAACTCGGCTTTAAGCTTATTCTGTATATAATTCTATTTTTTGGCTTGTTTTATTTTGCTGTCAATATAATCTATTACATCTTCATATTTTATATCGAGTGCAACGGACAGTTCGCCGAAAAGTAAGCTTTCTGCTAATTTCATATATTTTTCGTCGGAAAATCCGAGCTTTTTATTTGAAAGCTTAGCGTTTTGCTTTTTCTTATAGATTCTTGCAGTAAGGCTTACGAGGTCACGGCAGTCGTGGGTAGCAAGCTCAGCTTTATACTCTTCCTGCGACATTTCTTTATTAGGAAGTTTGTTCATAATATCGGGTATACTGCCTATAATTTCGTCCGCCTGTTGTTTTGAGATTATTTGCCGCATAAAAACCTTATCGCTGTCGGCAGGTGCATAGATGACATTGTTTTGCTGGAAAACCGGCTTTAAAATATAGTAAAGCTTTGTTTGATTTTTTATAAGGGCTTTTTCGCAAATGTCCTCAACAGTGCAGACACCCGTCTGACCGTACATTATTTTATCGCCGATTTTGAACATATTTATCACCTGTTAAAATTATTTCACGCTTATATTTTAACAGATTTTTTTAATTTGTGTAAGTTTTTTCTTTGAAAAAGTTTCAATTATTTAGCTTTCCACACTCTTTATTTACGGCGTTATAAATTTTTTTAATCTTATCCAAGGGTAGCTTGCGCAGATTTTCTATGAATACCTGCTCTAAATCCGTAAGAATTATTTGTTCTTTTTGTATGTATGGCAGCATATAGTGAGCTTTTTCGCTTATGAGAGTTTTTATATCAGTATTAAAAACTATGGCGAGATTATTCAGAAAAATCAAATCAATATCTACATTGTCTTCTTTAAGTCGATAGGTGTCTGTATCCATACCAAGCATTTCGGCAACATCCCGCTCGGAATAGCCGAATAATTCCCTATAATATTTAATATTGGCGCTTATCGGTCGGTTTGACATAAAAAGACCTCCTGAAATAAAAAAGCGCACCCACTGAGGGTACGCCGAAAAAGTATTTTCCCACAGTTGTTGCGACACAAACCGATTTCACCATACGGCAGAAAAGGACAATACTTTTTACCAAAATATAGTCCGCATAATGAAATCAATTATTCAGTTTGTGTCGCAATTGAATTATATCATTTTTGCGAAAGTATGTCAATTACGGGAATTTGTTTTCGTTTTTTCTTGCATTAAAAGTTAAAAAATGGTATAATATATTTAATATTTTGTTAAAATTTGTGCTTTATAATAAAAGTGACAAAAAATACATAAAATTATATATAACAGAAAAGAGGGACTGAAATGAGCAATGCAGTTTTAGAAAGAGTGGATAGAGGAGAACAGATACTTAAATATTCGGAAAAGTGTCTCTGTAACAGCAAGATTGATTCGTCGCTTTACATAGAACACAAGGTGAATCGTGGATTGCGTGACCTTAACGGTAAGGGAGTACTCACAGGACTTACCGAAATATCCGATATTATTTCCAAGAAAAACGTGAACGGCGAAGAAGTTCCCTGCAAAGGTAGCCTTTATTACAGAGGCTATAATGTAGAGGATTTGGTTGCAGGTATGATAAATGATGACCGCTTCGGCTTTGAAGAGGTTATATATTTACTGCTTTTCGGAGCATTGCCGTCCGAAGAACAGTTGGGCGATTTTAAGTCCTTGCTTTATTCCTACAGACCACTTCCAAACAATTTTGTTCGGGATATTATAATGAAAGCTACCTCGACCGATATGATGAACTCACTCGCTCGCAGTGTGCTTACACTTTATTCGTATGATAAGAATCCTGACAGTACTGAAATTCCGAATGTTTTAAGGCAGTGCTTAGAGCTTATTGCACGTTTTCCACAGTTGGCAGTATATAGTTATCATTCATATAATTATAAAAAGAAAAATGCAAGCAGCTTTTTTATTCACGAGCCTGACCCGAATTTGTCGATTGCGGAAAATCTTTTATATATGCTCAGAATTGACGGTAAGTATTCTCCGCTGGAAGCCAAGGTGCTTGACATTGCGCTTGTACTCCACGCAGAGCACGGCGGTGGTAATAACTCGACCTTTACAACCCACGTTGTATCATCTTCGGGAACAGATACCTATTCGGCAATAGCCGCCGCATTAGGCTCACTTAAAGGTCCTAAGCACGGTGGAGCTAACATAAAGGTTACCAATATGTTTGAAGACATTAAGGCTAATGTTTCGGATTGGGAGGACAGGGAAGAGGTTACTGCTTATCTTGAAAAGATTCTTCGCAAGGAAACCTTTGACAAGGCAGGACTTATTTACGGAATAGGTCACGCAATTTATTCTGTATCTGACCCGAGAGCGAAGGTATTCAAGCGGTTTGTTAAAAATCTTTCTGAGGAAAAGGGACTCGGACGGGAATACGGTCTTTATTCTTTGGTAGAGGAAATCGCACCTCAGCTTATTGCGAAGCAACGCAAGATGTACAAGGGCGTCAGCGCAAACGTGGATTTTTACAGCGGTTTTGTGTATGATATGTTAGGTCTGCCGCACGAATTATATACCCCGTTGTTTGCAATAGCGAGAATTGCGGGCTGGTCAGCTCACAGAATAGAGGAGCTTATAAACGCAGGAAAGATTATACGTCCTGCTTATATGAACGTTCAGCCTCACAGAGATTATATACCTATGAATGAAAGATAAAAGGTATAATAATGAACTTAATCAAACAGCTAAAACCTATAAATTTAATTTTTCTGACAATAGCAGGAATAATAAATGCCATAGGTGTTACTATGTTTTTAGCTCCCGTAAAGCTTTATGACAGCGGTATTTCGGGAACGTCTATGCTGCTTTCCCAGCTCACGCCGCTTACGTTATCGGTATTTCTTGTTTTGCTTAATGTTCCGCTGTTTTTGTACGGACTTAAAAAGCAGGGTAAGATTTTTACGATATATGCTATATATACCGTATGTATTTATTCGGTCTGCGCATGGCTTATAACCGATGTTTTGCCTGTTGATGTAAGCTTTGCATCACCTTTAGCAGGTGAGGATTTACTGCTTTGTGCCATATTCGGCGGTCTTATTTCGGGAACGGGCAGTGGTATGGCGATACGCTTTGGCGGAGCTATGGACGGAATTGAGGTTATGGCGGTTGTTTTTGCAAAACGTCTCGGTATTACCGTAGGTACATTTGTAATGGCGTATAATGTTTTGCTGTATGTTGTTTGCGGAATATCGATTAACAGCTGGATTTTGCCGCTTTACTCAATAGTTACCTATGCCGCCGCCCTTAAAACGGTCGACTTTATTGTAGAGGGTATTGACCGTTCTAAAGCGGCTATGATAATTACGGTAAAGCCAGACGAAATAAGTGCGGCTTTATCCGAAGCGTTTGAGAGCGGAGTTACCAAAATTGAGGCTATTGGCGGATATTCAAATACACCTAAAACGGTTATATATTTTGTACTTAACCGTTTCCAGATAGGAAGAATGAAAACAATCGTTCACGAAATCGACACTACGGCTTATATTACCATTACCGAGGTCGCTGACGTATTCAAATTTAATAAATGACAATAATATCCGTTCCTTTGGGTAAGATAATATCGGGGGAACGGATATGAAATTATTTAAAAACAAAAATGTGATTACGGTTCTTTCCGGGCTTTTGATAGGAACGGTTAACGGACTTATGGGCGCAGGCGGAGGAATGCTTGCGGTGCCGCTTCTGAAAAAATGCGGTATGGAGCAAAAAGAAGCGCACGTAAATGCAGTAGCGGTTATTCTGCCTATATGCATAATGAGCGCCGGACTTTATCTGTATAGAGGAAATGTCACTTTTTCTGATGCATTACCCTTTATACCGTCAGGAATTATAGGCTCGCTTTCAGGCACATACATTATCAAAAGAATATCCCCCGTGTATTTAAAGCGGATTTTTGCTATTCTTATGATTTATTCAGGCATACGCCTGATTCTGAAATGAATATTGGAGCCCTTTTAGCAGGGCTTTTTTCGGGTGCTTTAGGCTCGATGGGGCTGGGCGGCGGAGCGGTGCTTATTATTTATCTTGCACTCTTTACCGATACGCCACAGCTTAAAAGTCAGGGGATAAATCTGCTGTTTTTTGTGCCGATAGCCTTAATAGCAGTAATCGTTTATGCAATAAAAAAACAGATAAAATGGAAAGCTACATTAAAACTGTCATTATGGGGGATTATAGGCTCAGTAATAGGTCTTTCGGTGGCTTCGTTTTTAGGCGGAGAAATCACCGCAAAGATTTTTGGTGGAATGCTGATAATTTTAGGATTAAAGGAACTTTTTATAAAAAAGAGGGGATAAAAGAATGTTTGGATTCAAGAAAAAGGCAAACGCCAAAAAGGATAATGTTCTGCGGCAAATGGACGGCAGGGAAATAAAGTATGTTACAAAACGGACAAGAAATGATGACGGCACTGTAAGAGAGGAAATTTTAGGCAAAACGGGAAGAATTATAGTTCTCGGAAATGAAATTCGTGTAATGTGCGGAGAGACTGATGTTTTCCGCTGTATGGCAGAGGACGCTACATATTTTGTTCTTATGAGCGGTGACGGTATAACCGTTTCGGGAGTTAACAGCATTAACGGCGAAAAGATGGATATTATAGTTTATTATCTTTATCATAGAAAATGAGTATAAAAAAGGCTGTCTCACAATATCACTTTTTGTTTTTATCTTTGAGACAGGTATAAATTTAAAGTATGTAACCCACT
>JAZQHX010000286.1:0-4001 GCA_045540835.1 Acutalibacteraceae bacterium
CCCTTATAATCTATCTCTGCCAATGCTTTACACATAGCAATAAAATCAATTTTTTCTGCAAAAGGAATGGTATGTTTATCAATCTTATAGTCGGTATCGTGAACGTGAAGTGCCTGCAAACGCTTATTACCCATTTTTCGAATAAACTCGGGAATATCAGCATTCATAAGGGAAACATGCCCAATATCAAGGCAACCTACTATCCATTCACTATCGATAGCATCCAAGTATTTGTTAAATTCCCATGCTCTTGAGCAGGTACTATCACTTGGAACTTTATTTCCGTTATTCCACTGCCACATATTTTCAGCAGCAACCTTAATGCCGAATTTTTCGCAGTAAGGGATAAGGCTCTTATAAAACTCAACGTTTATCTCGAACAATTCGTCGGGATGCTCTGCATAAATCAAATGCTGTTTTGGATGCACAACAATAATTTTTGCTCCAAGTATTGAAGCAATTTCCATAGCACGAACTATTTTTTCAAATATAACCTTATCCTCTTCCTCCTTACCGGTGCTTGAAGGGAAAGGTGCGTGAGACTGATTGCAAACGATTCCCAAGGAATCGGCATACGCACGTATATCCTTTGCAATGTTAACATAATCAGGACTGTTAAACCGATAGGATTCATCTCTTGTTAATTTAAAAAGAGAAATATCATAAGCATCAAATCCCGCATCGGAGATAACCTTAATTGCTTCCTTTTCGGATAAATTTGAACCTACCCATTGTGTTAAATTTGAAAGTAACATAATAGACACCTACTTATAATAAATTTATCTTATCCCACAAATTATTTGCATAATACTCAAAGCCCGCATCAATTGGATGCACACCATCTGTTTGATAAAACTGCGGGTTATGCGGAACAAAGTCAAAGCAGTCTATCACATCCATATCAGGCACACTTTTTGCCACCTGTTTTATATGTTGTGCAATATATTCGAGCTCTACTCCGCTTTCATAATCAGCACCAATATCCACACGCCAAATAGGAGTAAATGCAATAATTTTTACGTCAGGATACGATTTTCTCAGATTGGTATAAAATAATTGAGAATTAGTTTCAAACTGTTTTTTTGTGCTGTATTTCCAGTCGTTTGTTCCGTAAGCGACCGTAATCAAATCGGGTATAAAATCCTCTTTTTCGACTGCAAGTTCAGGAAAAAAGCATTCCCCCGCTATACCCTTATTTAAAGCTTCAGCATCTAATAATTCAGCTATTTTAACAGCATAAGCATTCTCAGGACAAGCAGCATCATAGCCTTGGGTAATTGAATCTCCGAACATAAGCACTTTTTGTTTCTTCTCTATCGGCAAAATAATTGCGTTATCATCCAACTTTAGTGCCACAAGCGAAGAAGCAACCGACCAAGGAAAGAGTATTCTGATTTTTTTCATACCCTTTTCTAATTTGAAAGTTTTCTCATACAAAACATTTTCATTATTACCAATATCACCTGATAAATCACCTATTCGTGTACCGTTCACGAAAACACTATGGGTAAAAAAAGTTCTTGAACTACCCCGAGATACTGACACAGACAGTGATAAAATATCACTGTCTGTCTCGAATTCTAAACTAATACCGGATGTTGAAAAACTTTTAATAAAGAAATCAAGAGAAACTGTTTTATACAAATCTTGTTGTTCTTTTGTAAAGCGAAAAAAGAAAATTTTGCCGTCTTTTTCCTCTATTCTTGCTATACCGTGAGCAAGAAGTTTTATTAGTTCAAAATTTAATTTCTGCATATTCTTATTTATTGTAAAGCATAAATGCCTTTTCGCCACGTTTTCTGACTTCTTCAGCAGGAATACCAAGCTCTCTTGCAAGAATTTCAATAACAAGCGGGCTACAGAAACCACTCTGGCAACGTCCCATTCCTGCACGTACACGACGCTTAACCGCATCTAAAGTCTTAGCACCAACAGGTCTATGAATAGCTTGTAAAATTTCACTCTCTGTTACCTGCTCGCAACGGCAGATAATCTTACCGTAAAGCGGGTCAGCTTTGATAAGAGCATCCTTTTCCTCTGCAGTCTTTTCTGCAAACCTTGCAATGCCTTTTCTTGTGCGCTTCCAGCCGGACTTACGCTCAAGCTCTAATCCTGCTTCTTTAAGTCCGTGTACAATATAGCCTGCAATACCAATACTTGCGGTAAGACCGGTTGAACGAACACCCGAAATACCAATATATCCCTTAACCTTTTCAGAGAAACGAATGTCATATCCTTCGGGAAGTCTTGCAGGACGAACACCTACAAACTGGGTGATTGTATCTTCAAAATGAAGTCCGGGAACCATATTAAGTGCCTGAGCTTTAATGCTTGCAAGACCTTCGGCAGTAGTCTTAGCATCGGTCTTATCCTCAACATCATCAGCGGTAGGACCTACCAACATATTATTATCAACAGTAGGAATTACAAGAACACCTCTCGTCTTAGGACTGGGTACAGAAGAAATAATATGAGAAACCTTTACGGGCGTATCATGTGAGAATACATAGAACTCACCTTTTCTGGGATGTACTGTAAAGTCACATTCATCAACCATTTCTGCAATTTCATCGCAGTGTAATCCTGCTGCATTTATAATCCAGGTTGCTTCAATATCGCCCTTGGTTGTATGTACCTTATGAATCTTGCCGTCAGCAACATCCATTCCCGTTACCTTACAGTCGAGAATAAACTCAACACCGTTTTCAGCAGCATTTTCTGCCATTGCAGATACAAATATGAACTGGTTAGCCTGCCTGTCACGTGGGCTGTAAATACCGCCTAAAAGCTCGGGGTTTAAGGTAGGCTCCATATCTAAAATATCTTTAGCGGGCAAAATTTCATAATCGTAAACACCGTTTAAGAAAGCTCTTTCTGTAAGTCCTTTTGCAGTTTCTAACTGGTCAGGATAAAGAATAGGAGCAATACTACCGCACTCAATTACAGGAACATCAAGGTCTTTACAAACGTTCATAATCATACTGTGAGCGATTGTACGGAGTCTACATTCTAAAGTTCCTACCGGCATAGTAGCACTTGTTGAGAACAAACCACTGTTTGACTTTGAAGCGTCGCCGCCAACGTCATCATTTTTATCACAAACGGTTACTTTTATATTATACTTAGAAAGTTCTCTTGCAAGTGCTGAACCAACAGCACCCGCACCGATAATAAGTACATCTGTTTTAATCATTGTTAATTACCCCTTTCCAAGGTCATAGCTGATATAAGTTTAACATCAGTATCAAGGAAATTCTCTACAATCACATCACCGCAGTTTACGGGTGTTTCAAGTGTAATAGTTTCCAGAGTTTCTGCAGCCTTCATCAATAAATCTTTAGGAATAGGACCGGTAGTACGAACCGGCAACATACGTCTGTCACTACCATTTATTCTTACAGAAGCCGTAAAGGTACGCTTAGGTTCAAAACATTCATCAAGTGCATAGGTTATACCTCTTTTGCAAGCATAACCTGTCAAAGTAGCGTCCTCCTTTGTTGTGTAATCTACTTCAATTTCACAACCATTAGGACATACTGTACATATTACTGTCTTTTTCATATTTCTACCTCCTTGTGTTCTGCCTTTACTACAAGTTTACCGCAAACATTTTTAGCCTTATCGCCCGAAAGGGTGAGTTGTTCAATAGTACCGGGTGTTGTGCGAACCAACCTTTTGATAACAAGCCCACCTGTATCATCCAAAATTGTAAGGGTTGTGCCTCTGCCGGGGGTAGTTGTGCGGAAATACAAATCCACATCCATATCTGTATAAGCCATCCTCTGGGGGCAAACATATCTTACACCGTCACCTGCTTCAACAGGAATTTCGCTTGACACTTCAAGTTTTCCTGCGGCATAAAGGGCTGCAAATTTACCGGCATCTTCACTTTCATGGCTTACATGGTCAACAAGGTCATTAACATGCAAAACATTACCGCAAGCGAATATGTAGGGTTTATCGGTCTGCTTGTACTGATTTACAACCGCTCCCTTTGTAAT
>JAZQHX010000287.1:0-8645 GCA_045540835.1 Acutalibacteraceae bacterium
AGACCTTGAATATAGTTATTCGCATTACAAAGCGCACCGAAAACAAAAGAACCTAAGATTGCCATTGAGGGTTTCCAAAGAGCAAAGATAACAAGAGCAATCGCCATCCAACCACGGTCACCAAAGGCATTATTCGACCACACACCGCTGGCATAAGCCATTACATACTGCAATCCGCCAAGACCTGCAATAGCACTACCGATACAAGTAGCCATATATCGGTATTTTGTAACATTGATACCTGCCGCATCGGCTGTTGCGGGATTTTCACCCACCGAGCGCAAATTTAGACCTATGCGGGTACGGTTAAGCACAAAGGATACCACCAACGCAATTATAACCGCTAAATAGGTAAGAAAATCGTGAGAAAGGAAAAGCTCACCAAACCACCCTAAATCATCCGCAAAAGGAAGCTTTGCCGAAAAGAAGGAGCTTGTTTTTGTAAGGGCAATTGAGGGTAATTCACTATTTGTGATATTGATAAGGGAAGCACCCAGAAAGTTGCCGAGTCCGATACCTAAAGTTGTAAGCGCAAGACCGGTAACGTTTTGATTTGCGTGAAGTGTTACCGTAAGGAAGCTGTATATAAGTCCCATAAGAACGGCACCGATTATTGCGCAAACAAACGGGATAATAACCGCCAAAAAGGGATTCATATTTGCAATATCATTACCGCAGGAATTTTCGTAAAGGAAAGAACCTACTACACCGCTTATGGCACCAACATACATAATACCTGGTATACCTAAATTAAGGTGTCCC
Organism: Acutalibacteraceae bacterium; assembly: GCA_045540835.1. GTDB lineage: Bacteria > Bacillota > Clostridia > Oscillospirales > Acutalibacteraceae > UBA737. The sequence continues at coordinate 763 of JAZQHX010000287.1, forward strand.
GATTTTTCGGTAACAATTTCACCTGTTGAACCGTAAAGCAAGGGGACGCCCAAAAGAATTGCACGGCAAATAAACTGAATAATCATTATGCGCCCTCCTTTTTATTCTTCTTGAATTTGATTGAGTAATTTATGAAAAATTCGCATCCTACAAGCATTAAAATTACAATACCAACTATAATTTCCGAGAAGGAGGAATTGAGAAGTGATGTATCAGCCACCTTGGCAACACCTATGCGCAAAAATACTACAAGAGCGGTCATAACAGCCATTATAAAGGGATTGAACTGACCGAGCCAGGACATCAGAATAGCGGTAAAACCTTGTCCGCCAACGCTGTTGATGTTAATGCTGTGGTCGGTACCTGCAACCAAAAGCATTCCCGTTGCACCGCAAAGCGCACCTGAAATAACCATTGTACGGATAATTACCTTTTTAACATTTATACCTATATATCTTGCGGTATTCTGACTTTCACCTACTACCGAAATCTCATAACCGTGTTTACTGTATTTAAGATAAATAAACATAATAATGGTTATAATCGTAACAATTATTATATTTACAAAATAATCGTTGTCACCAACCGTTGGGAAGTTACCATATTCTACTGGGTTGATAACATTTGAACCGCCACCTTTAATATAAACATAATATGCAATAATCTGAGTTGCAATATAGTTCATCATAAGGGTGAAAAGGGTTTCGTTTGTATTAAACAACGCCTTGAATATTGCCGGAATAACGCCCCAGATAGCGCCTGCTATAATACTTGTCAAAGCAATTATTAAGAGTAAAACAGGATAAGGAAGTTTGGGACCGAGTTCAATCATACAGATGATGGAAGCAAGTCCGCCTATGAGTGCTTGACCTTCCGCACCACAGTTCCAGAACTTCATTTTAAATGCAGGAGTAAGTGCCAACGCTAACGCAAGCAGAATTGCAATTTCCTGCAAATACTTCCAAAGCATTGTGGTTCTGCCTTCAAAAATTCTGCCAAAAACACCTATAAACATAATTTCGTATGTTTCGCCAAAAGTCTTTCCGGTTACAAACATCGAAAGAAAACCAACCAGAATAAAAGCAATAACTATTGTAGCTCCTCGTACCGACCAGGCTTTCCACGCTGGCATATCATCACGCTTTACAACGTGGAAAAACGGCTCACGGTGGGTCTTAATTGCAGTAGAATTAGCCATTTACACTCTCCCCTTTCGCATCGGATTTTGTCATAAGAAGACCGATTTCTTCCTTGGTTGCAGTTCTGCCGTCAACCGTGCCCGTAATTTTGCCCGAGCCTATAACCATAATTCGGTCACAAAGCTCAATAAGCACGTCAAGGTCTTCGCCAACGAAGATTACCGCAACTCCTTTTTCCTTCTGTTCATTAAGAAGATTATAAATCATATATGATGAGTTTATATCAAGTCCTCTTACAGGATAAGCAACCATAAGTACGGTTGGCGACGAAGCAATTTCACGGCCTACCAGTACCTTTTGGACATTACCGCCTGAAAGTTTTCTAACCGGGGTTGTAGCACCCGGCGTTACAACCTCAAGCTCCTCAATAATATGCTGTGCTAAATCCTTAGGACCTTTTCTTTCAAGGAAGAACGAGTGACCTTTACGGTAGCTTCTTAGCATCATATTATCGATAATATCCATATTACCTACAAGTCCCATACCTAAACGGTCTTCAGGTACAAAGGAAAGACGCACGCCCATATTACGTATCTGCATAGGGGTTTTATCACGCAGGTTTTCTACATTACCGTTTTTGGGATTATTGTAAAGAATTTCACCTGTAGACAGATGCTGAAGTCCTGCAATAGACTCCAAAAGCTCACGCTGGCCGCTGCCCGCAATACCTGCAACACCAAGTATTTCACCCGCCTTTGCGGTAAACGAAATATTGTCAAGCACAGTCGTGCCCAAACGATCTATACAAGAAATATTTTTAATAATAAGACGGTCAACTGTGTTTTTAGGCTCATTACGCTGAATATTAAGGTCAACCTTTTTACCAACCATCATTTCGGTAAGCTCCGACTCATTAGTGCTTGCCGTCTCAACAGTACCGATATACTGTCCCTTACGCAGAACAGCAACACGGTCAGAAAGAGATAAAACCTCGTGGAGCTTGTGGGTGATAATAATAATACACTTGCCGTCCTCACGCATACGACGTAATACGTTAAACAGTTTTTCGGTTTCCTGAGGGGTCAAAACTGCGGTTGGCTCGTCCAGAATAAGAATATCAGCCCCACGGTAAAGCACCTTTATAATTTCAACCGTCTGCTTTTCGGATACGGACATTTCATAAATTTTCTTTTGAGTATCAAGCTCAAAACCGTATTGCTCACTTATATTCTTTATTTTTTGGGTAGAGGCTTTAAGGTCATACTTTCCGTCATTCAGTCCTAATACTATATTTTCTGCAGCAGAAAAAACATCAACAAGCTTAAAATGCTGATGTATCATACCAATTTTATAGAAAAAAGCATCTTTAGGCGAAGTGATTACAGCTTCATTACCATCAATAAAAATCTGACCTTCATCCGGAAAATAGATACCGGAAATCATATTCATAAGAGTGGTTTTTCCGCTACCGTTTTCACCTAAAATTGAAAGTATTTCACCACGATAGGCGGTAAGATTGATATTATCATTCGCAATAACCTTACCAAATTTTTTAGTTATGTTTTTAAGTTCAATAGCAGGTTGTTTGTTCATATCATTCTCCATTCTGCTGTTTTGTTGTAATAATTCTCAAGAAAACATTGTATATTACAATATTTTCTTCAAAATTAGTTTTAAGGGTTGTCCCGCATAAAGCGAGACAGCCCTTAATAACATTTATTTATCAGCCGTAATTTCTGTCAAGAAGTGTGATGCCGTCGATTTCGATATCGAAGTAAGGAGCAGAACGGTGTTTAGATTCATAGAATACACCATTTTCAATAACCTCAGTATCCTTCTCAAATTTAGCATCAGTATTAACATCAGCCTTGTAAGAATCAAGCTTCTTGCCGCCTACAGTCCAGTTAGCGGTATCGAACACATTGATAGAACCATCAAGAAGTTTAGCTTTTACTTCTTCAAGCTTCTTAGCGGTATCCTTAGCAGCAGCCTTTTCGTTGATTTCGGTAAGCACAACAGAACCGGTTTCAATAGTACCTGTCCAGTCGGTATCAATTTCCTTATCTGTTCCTACACATTCAATCATATACTTGAAGTAAGGAGTCCAGTCAATTCTTGAGGATATGATAAAGGTATTGGGGCAAGCAGCTACTGTTGAGCCGTTGTAAGAAACATTGGGAACCTTTGCAGCTTCACAAGCTGTGGGAGCACCCATTGAGTCAGCGTGCTGGCTTATAAGTACGCAACCACCGCTGATAAGAGCCTGTGCAGCTTCCTTTTCTTTCTGCTCGTCATACCAAGAACCTGTAAACTTAACGTCCATAGTAACTGAAGGACATACAGATTTTGCACCAAGATAGAAAGAGGTGTAACCGGACATAACTTCAGCAAATGTGAATGCACCAACATATCCCATTTTTGCCTTGTCTTCAGTAATTGTGCCATTAGCAATCATTTCGTTGAGCTTAAGACCTGCAGCAACGCCTGCAAGGTAACGACCCTCGTAGATAGATGCGAATGCATTGTGGAAATTCTTAACGCCTGCGGTATGAGCCTGAGTACCTGTTGCGTGACAGAACTGTACGTCAGGATACTTTTTAGCAGCGTCAATAAGGAATGATTCGTGACCGAAAGAGTCTGCAAAAATGATGTCACAGCCGTCACTCTCAATAAGCTCTACAGCAGCATCATAGCATTTCTTTGATTCGGGAATCTGGGTCTTTTGAGCATACTCTACACCCATTTCTTTACAAGCAGCCTTTGCTGCATCCATAAAGTTTTTGTCGTAAGTAGACTGTTCGTCGTGAAGGAAGATAAAGCCAACCTTTAAGTCAGAATAGTCAACAGTTTCACCGGTAGCACCGGAATCTGCCTTACTATCGGTATCAGCCTTTTCTCCACCACAGCCTGCAAAGCAGAACAGCATCATTACAGCCAAAAGTAGTGCGATGATTTTTTTCATAATTTTTTCCTCCAATTTCTTTTTTTGGCCATCGCCCTTTATGATGCAATAAAAAGTATCCAAATCATATAATATCATTTTACACAATTCTCCACAAAAAGACAATATGTTTTTTTTAAAAAAACAAGTTTTTTCAAAAAATAAGCGTTTTAACTAAAATTTTACCTTAATAACACGCAAAAAAGCTAAAAAACAGCTTGAATAAATAAATATCCAAGCCGTTTAAATCAAAACAATTTCTTAACTATTTACTGAATCCTGCGCCGAAACGGCTGAAATCCTGATGCTCTGTTTCCTCTGCCGCCTGCTCTAAATAATCGAGTAGCTTTTCCGCTTCCTCAAAAAAAGGAGCTATTTTTTTACATTCATCGGATACAAAGCCTTGATTTATAGATTTACCGAGCATATTCTTAATATCGTCATAATAGCCGTTTGCATTAAATATAGCAATGGGTTTTGTATGTCTTCCCAACTGTCTCAATGACATAATTTCAAACAACTCATCAAAAGTACCTATTCCTCCGGGAACTGCCACAAAGGCATCTGCCTTCTGCTCCATAAGCGCCTTTCTTTCACGCATAGTCTCGGTATAAATAAGCTCAGTACAATCCTCGAACAAAATACCGTCAACATTGAAAAAAGAGGGCGCTATTCCTATTACACTGCCGCCTGACGAACGCACTCCACGTGCCGCCGCTCCCATAAGACCACCTGAACCACCGCCGTAAACCAGACCGTGTCCCCTTTTTGCCATCATAGCACCTAATTTTTCCACAAGCTCTATATACTCTTTCGGTATATTGTCACTCGCCGCACCATATAAACATATATTCATAGCTTTTCTCCGTTCAATACTGCATTTATAAGTTTCTCGCCCTCATATTCAAGCTTAAGCGAGAAAAAAGGTACATTCCTGTCTATTAGTCGCAGAAAAATTTTATCCCCCTCCCACAAAGGAAGGTCATAAATTTCTGATTTTTCCACCCAACGAAGCTCGCCCTCGTCACACTCAATAATCTCACCGCAAAAATCGTCGCTGTGAAACAAATGCATATACTCTGTTCCCCATTTATCCGACACAAAGGTGACTATTCCGCAATATCTCCACGAATTAAGCGTAAGACCTGTTTCCTCTAAGGTTTCCCTTAAAACACATTCCTCGGGACTTTCCTTTTCTTCAAATTTTCCGCCTATTCCTATCCACTTATCGTGATTAAGGTCGTTTTCCTTAACCGTTCGGTAAAGCATTAAATACTTGCCGTCACGCTCTATATAACAAAGGGTGGTATTAAGCATTATTATTCCTCTTCTTCCGTCTCCTCGTCAGATTCCTCGTCCAGTATAGAATCTATATTGGTAGCTTCGTGAGTATAGCCTTCAAGATAGAATACATCCTGATTACCTGCCTGCTCATCAGAAAGATTATTATACTGCAGATTTTCGTAGCCCTTAAACAGATTTGAATAGGGTGAATTATCACTCCATTTATAGTGCACACCCTCATTATCAATATAGCCTACTGAATCAATAACCGGCAATGTCTTTGCCAAATCAAGAAGATATTTGTTATATTCGGTAAGCTCAACCCCTGCCGTTTGCAATACCAAAGAAGACAGATAGTTAGAGCTTAACCTTTCAATTTCCTTTTCTTCTATATCATAATTTGCCCAAATAATAAACGGTGTACAGTGGCGTGCCTGCTCCTGCTCAGGAGTAAGTCCCAATAGGTTCTTAACCCCCATCACCTCGGCTACAAACTCATTTTCAACATTAGGCTGATGATCGCCGAACATACAAATGATAGTCGGATCATCTACCTTTTCAAAATACTTTATCAGCTTTTTGAACGCCTTATCACTCTCTTTAACAAGTGACAAATACTTATCTGCCTTGATATACTTTTCGCTTACCGAGGTAGCATAAATACTCTCGTCAAAATTGATTCCGCCCGTAGTATATCCGCCGTGGTTCTGCATTGTAACGTTAAAGGCAAAATACGGCACAGATTTATCTCTTTTTTCAAAGTCCTCAATAAGCAGCTTATAGTTGTATTCATCGCTCACGTACTGACGTACCAGCACTTTTTCATCGGGATAATACTGGTCCATTATCTGCTGCAAATAATCTGCATCACTGCCGTTATCTCTGTATTCCTGCATTACCTCAGGAATAAAAATGTCCTCTATACTTACAAAATCATTAAAGCCTAATTTGCTGTATACCTCGGTACGTTTCCAGCCCACAGCATAATACGGATGCATTGCATAGGTAGAATAGCCCTGCGCTTTGAGTGTGGAAACAATTGATGCCATAGGCTTTTTTAGATAAAGCATATATGCATTACTTCCCGAAGGCAAAAATGCCATCGTATGACCGGTAAGAAATTCAAATTCTGTATTGGAAGTTCCTGCACCTATTACCGGCACATAAAGATTACCCTTTATGGTGTTTTTCTTCAATTTCCGCATAAAAGGCATATAGTCCTTATTAGTTTCCAGCTCACCGAGTACCTTTAAATCTGCAAGTGATTCATTCATAATGCAAATAATATTCGGCTTGTTGCTGTTGTCACCAATATCAGGCTTATCCTCTTCCTCTTTAACCTCGTCAATATAATCCTTAATACTGTCAGGGTCATATCCTTCGGGCTTGGGATTACCGAGGAATCTTGTGTTGGTGAAAAAATTCAGTACAAAGCCATAATTGTGGTAACCTCTGCTCTGGCTCCAGAAATCGGGTCTTACACCTAAATTAACCAAAAGGTCGGTTCCAAAGTAGATAAGCAATAAAACTGCAGGAAAGGTTGCCGCAACTGTACGGCTGATAATTCTCGTAGGTAATTTATATTTAGGTGTTTTGATTTTTATTCCTACAATAATTATGAAAATGAATACCATTATAGCAGGAATCGTTTTATAAGTAGGTGAATAATCGTAAGTGTTCGCTACGCCTGCCGCAGTTGTAATGCTCAAAAAATCCATCGGCTGGAATGGAGTGCCACGAAAATCCAGAATGTAGCTGTGGGCTAAAGCAAGTCCGAATAAAATAGGATTTACAACCAAATATGATACTCTAAAACTTCCCGAAAGCGCAAACAGAATAAAATACATTATAAGTATTACAATATAGTTGCCTAAAAATCCTAAATAGGTCATATTGTAAATAAAAACTCCGTTAAGCGCTTCGGTCATAGTCATTGTGACTATCGGCATAATAAACATAAAAACAATGTGGAATACTTTATCAAACTTATCCTTTTTTATGCCTATGTTGTAAGCTGTAACAAATCCCAGAATAAAAGGACAGCACAGCACAAAAGCCAACAGCAACCATTTTGCCATAAATTCCTGAGAAGTAAACGCTTCAACATTAAAAATCACAAATATAAGTGTAAGTGCGCCGACAATCAATCCCGCAATTTTGGAACGCTTTGTGGCTGTCATTTCAAAGTTTTTATTTAAAAATACGAAAAATTTATCTCTTACCGAGCGAAAATAATTCCAAATTTTTGAAACCTTCATTTAACGCATTCCTTTCGATAAATTAACAAATCTAAAAAATAAAAATAGTCATATATATTTTATAATATCACATTTTTATTCTAATAGCAAATATTTTATTATCATCTGCGTTATTTGTTTCTGATTTATACCTGTTTTTCCTTTAAAAGTCAAATAATGTATTGAAAAAATTAAAATATATTATTATAATAGTATAAAAGCTTAAATTGCAAAGGTGGTATTTCTTTGTTTATAGATGAATATACAAAGGTCCCGAAAATA
>JAZQHX010000288.1:0-7634 GCA_045540835.1 Acutalibacteraceae bacterium
ATTACCGTTTTCAACTATAACATCAAAAAGAACATCAATCTCACCATAGGCGGTATAATCCCCAAAGAAGGTGCTGTTAGATACGGATTTTCTTGATTCTTTGTATACTCCGTCTACAATTGTATATGTGAATAAATAAAGTTCGGCAGCGGCACCTGTTCCACGCTTAAGGTATACTCTATAACCGGTGCTTGTAGGTGCTGTACTTCCTTTTACGGTAGTAGTATCAAACTCGCTACGGTTCAATCCAAAATCAAAGCCAACTTTAAGGGTTCCTGCTCCGGAAGTTTTTGCAACAGATGTAAACTTAAAGTTTTCAATATCTGAAGACCAATCCACAGCACGTTTAAATCCACTTGTAATCGAATAAAATTTATTATTTGCTGTATCTGTAACTATTGTGTTTGTAGTGCTTGAATATTGCTCAAGAGTAGCTATATCACAAATATTATCGTAATATTCGTCAGCCTCGATAAGATTAAAGTCGCAGATTTTACCAAGTGTGCTAATAGAAAGACCAATTGAACCGGCATTATAAATAACACTTGCAGCATTATCTGCAAATACTTTATTTTTATCAACTCCGGTAGGTGCTTTGTTAAGGTCAACAACAAGATCTTCAGTAGAGGCCGCAATAACATTGTCCTTGTTCAAAACATCAAAGTTGGCGGTTACGGTATCACCCTCAACAGCAACATTAAGCTTCACCTTGGTACCTGCTGCTGCAAGTATATCACTCTCAGCCTCAGGATATACGGAATTAAAGATGTCAGTATACACTTTGCTTCCAACAGTGCCCATATAATCCATTTTTCCGTCAGATAATCTTGCCCACTTATAAACAAGAAGAACTATACGTCCATAATTGTTTGTTGTATTAGGAGTTTTATATACCACCACAGAATAACCGTCCATATCGTTGGTCTCGCCACCAACATTCTGTGCACGGAAAATGATACCGCCCTTTAAGTTACCGTCCATACCGGCTTCTATTGTAACATCTGCTTTGAAGTCAGATACTAAAGTATCGTTGAGTATCATCTTTTTAGATGTAGCATCATTATTCACAAACGCATCATCTTCAAAGGTTACTTCTTCACTCAACTCAGGACGATAAATGGTATAAACACTATCATCCTCAATCTTATTTACATTTTTTGCAAACTTAATGAAATTAACATCCGACACGGTAATATCAGTTGCATCACCGTTCTTAAAGAAACCAAAACCGCCATATTCATAATAATCCGAATAGGAGCCGCTTGCCTTCTTAAGGTCAAATATATGTGTAGTTGTAAGTTCCTTGTTTTCTGCATCTGTAAGAGTAATGGTAAGGATATTATCTCTAAGTTTTGCACCCATAATGACAGATTTACCTGCAACCGAGTGTTCTATTGCAGAATCCTCAGTATACATATTACCAAGATTAGCATTGGTTGTACCGTCAGTCTTGGTTCCGTAACGGGTAAGTTGAACCTTCATTTTACCTTCCATATCGGTAGTCTGAAGAAGTTTTACAACATAACCGGAAACACCCGGAGCAGGCTTATCAACAGCCGACTGCACACGGAATGACAATCCAACCTGATTATCATTAGAAAGTGTCTCAGGGAAATTGATAGTAGCTGTTGCATCAAGGTCAGCAGCATTAACCATTTTGCTTGAATCTACGGTTTTAACCGATGCATTATAAAGTTCAAAATCGGTAATGGTATTTATACCATTTGCAGTTAGCATAAATCCACCGGAAGTCCAGTTAATATTTTTACCACTAACAGAAGTGTAATTTAACGGATATGTATATGTACCTGTGGATTTGCTACCGTCAGCATTAGTAGCTACAACATAAAAATTATCATTATCAGCCCATACTTTAAGCTTCACGGTATCTGAAACAGATGAAGTCAATAAGCCATTGGCGGTAATTTTATTCACACTCTCATCGTAAACGGTAGTGCCGCTTATGTATCTAACCAAAATTTCAACATTTGTAGAGGTAGTGCTTCTCTTCACAATAACAGTATAACCGCTTGTTCTGTACTTAAATGTACTTCTATTAAATGCATCTTCCTGCATATGGAAGCCAAAGCCTGCATAAATAGTACCTTTTGAGTTACCTTGAATTGTAGCACTTGCCTCAAAAGCAGTCATATCATCCGTGCCTGCCAACCAGTTACGGGTCTGACTGTCAAATTTAATGGTCTCTCCATCAATAACCATACGGTCAGCCAAAGCGCTGTTAGTATATGTGGTGTAATTGGAAATGTCATAAATTCCATCAACCGCATTACCTTTTTCAAATACATCAACCTTGTCTGCTTCTCCGTATACCATATTGGTACAACCGTTAGGAAATACGAATGCACCGTCAGCCACAGTTACGGTTTTTCCGCTGTTGTTGTAAACAATGTAGTTTTCAAGATTAGAACCGTCAAGTCCTGCTTCGGGCAACTGCATATAAGCCATTCTTACGTCGCCGAAGTTGTGCTTTTCGGTTTCAACACCGTCGGTTGTGGTCCAGGTGTTGTTACCAACACTGTAATAAACATAAAGCTTATTGTTGTGTACCATAAGTTCGGCAGACTTAGAGAACTCGTTCTCGCCGAGAACACCGGGGTTAACCTCGGTAGCAAAGTAGGAAGTTACATCATCGTCTATCTCGTTATTTGCAAATGTTTCAGAAGTGATTGCTTGCGAAGAAATTGCAACCTGAGTTCCTATACGGTAAGAAACACGGTTAGGTGTTCTTCCGATATAACGGTCGGTAGTCTGGTAAGAAACTGCCAATCTGCCGTCGGGCAGGGTTACAACATAAGGAGCTGCACAAACTGCATACTCGTTAGATGCAGTAGCAGGCGAATAAACCGGATCAGGCTTTGCAACTATAACCGGGTCAGACCAATTTCTGCCATCGTTAGAGAAAGACATTTTAATAACAAATGTGGTGTAGTTGTTAATGTCATCAAAATCACTCTTTGCAGTCCTTGTAGACTCAAATACCATAGCGTATGTACCGTCTGAAAGCTTGGTTACAACGCTCATACCGTCACGGGATTTATGATTGATACCGTTCTGTGCAATTGCAGGCTCGCCGAACTTGCCGGTTGCCTCATCATACACACAGTACATAATGTGCTGATAGGAAACATTGCCGGGCAAATCGGTATCTGCAAAGTAGCAGAAAAGCTCATCGCCAATGTAAACAGGGTCGGGCTCCCAAACACCATAGGGTGAACCGGAATCCGCAACAACATCTTCCTGAGTGCACTCATACATTACCTGCACATCGCCCCATGCGCCGGTATCTTTATCGAGAATCTGATAACAGATAGAAGCATAATAAATGCTCCAGGGCTTGTTTGCGGGGTCAGTTTCAAAGGTGTTGTAGCGATAGAAAGCAGCTATATCGCCATTTTTAAGTTCTATAAGATTAGGATTTTGTGCTTCAAGTCTGCCTCGACCATACTGACCGTATGTTGCAACATACTCTTTAGCAAGTGTAGTCTGGGTAGTTACTTCCTCTGAAGCGGCAAGCACGCTGTCGGTAGCGTTACCGATAAGCTTTACGCCCTCTGAGAAGGTTACACCACCGTTATTACTGGTAGCATAATAAATTCCGCTGCCGCTTCTGTAATAAACCGCAGCAACAGTACCGTCACTAAGAACCTTAGTACGGATAGCTCTTGGGTTAATGTCTTCGCCTAAAACCGTAATAGCATCACTGAAAGTAAGTTCAGCATCTGTTTGGCTAACGGTCTCAGCAAACGCCATAGTAGCACTCGGTAACACGAGTCCACTAATTATAAGCGCCAGACTAAGAATCAATGCCAGTGCTTTTTTCATAAGTTTTGCCTCCAAAAAATTATTTTTTCGGGAACAGCTTCCCACATTTGCATAATATCAAATTTGCACAAAAACCGCAATAGTAGTTTATAATTTTGGGGACTTTTAAACAAGCATTGATACAATAAATCGATTTTTTGATTTTTAATAAAACAAAAAGTCGATAATTAAAATTGCAAAATTACTGACGATAGGTTATAATATATCTGACGGCTGAAAATCTGCCAAATATATTTAATTCTAAATGCTTAAACTAACGATACGGAGATGATAAAATGCCACAGTTTACCTCAGAACAAGCAATGCATCTGAAGCATCAAAAAGTCGGGTTTACAATAGACGCACCGGCACGCTCATATATCTTCCTGCATTTTATAAACCCCGTAACCATTTACCTTAATGGCGAAGAATACAATACTTCTTCAAATGCTTGCATAATTTATACACCCGGCTCGCATTTACATTATACAGCAAAGAAAGTCCTTATGATGCATAACTTTTTGCATTTCAATATAACCGACCAATTTTTCTTTGATGAGCACAACATACCGCTTAACAGTGTCTTTTATACCAATATGCAGACCGAAATAACCGATGCGGTTGAGCTTATAGAATCAGCTATGGTTAAAAAGTTTGATAACTACGTTGAAATGATTGATGACATTATAAAAAATATGTTCAATATGATTTCAAGAGAACAACACAGACGCATATCCTTTGACGGTTTTTCCTCACAGACACGATTTGACAATTTGCGCACACTTATATACCAGAATCCCGGTAGTTGGTCGGTTAATACCATGGCAGAATACGTAAATTTAAGCCGTTCACGGTTTTCAACAAAATACCAGATGCAGTTCGGCATTACTCCTAACAGAGACTTAACCGATGCCGCTATGCTGTTTGCGAACAAAATGCTGCAAACAAGCGATATATGCATAGCCGATTTAGCATACGAATGCGGTTTTACAAGTCCTGATTACTTTATAAGACTTTATAAAAAGGTTTACGGTATAACTCCCGGCGCTTACCGCAAAAAATTGAGAAGCCAAAATCAAACAATAGCAAATAAAAAAATCAACCAGTAAGTTACAGCTTATTGGTTTTGCTATATATTTTTAAGGAGGATATATTTATGTTTAAAAAAATTGTTTCTATGCTGCTCGTCTTTGTGTTATTCTTCACATTAGGTATTCCATTCTCCGTTGCTAAGGCTGATGTTTCCTCAGACACAAAAACAGAATCTCCAGTTATTTTGATGAATGGCGAAGCTATTACCGAAACCGAAAACGGTACAAACAAATATACATATATTGTCGAATCCTTAGATGATTTACCCGTGCTTTCCTGCAAATATGACAGTGCCTCATATTCCGTTCTTATAACACAGCCCACACGGGATAACGGATACATCGGTACAGTTACCGTAACCGATACAAAAAGCGGTAACACAGTAATTCACACCGTAAACGTTTACGACAACAATACCTTTAAAAGCCACTTTATAAATTTAGGCGGTGACCCTTGGGTTACATATCATGACGGTTGGTACTACTACATGGTAACCGGCAACGGCTTTTATGTAGCAAAATCAAGAGAGCTCCAAAGGGTTAATTCCAATCCTGTTTCGGTATTTAATATAAATGACCTTTGTGATAACATAAATTTCGGTATTGTAAAAGAGCTCTGGGCACCTGAGCTTCACTTTATAGACGGATACTGGTACATATATTTCACCGCCTATGACGGTGAAAAAGCCGATTCGAGCGAATGGAACGAATGTACAGGCAAGCCGAGAAATCACCGTATGTATGTGCTTAAAAGCAAAACTACCGATGCCCAGGGCGAATATGAGTTCATAGGACAGCTTAACGAATTGGAAAGCGATTACATAAATGACTCAAACTATGACAGTACAACCGATAAGCCGGGACATTGGGCGATTGACCAGAGTATTTTTAAATGGAACGAAAAGCTTTATGCCGTGTGGTCAGGTTGGCCGTCATATTCGAGTGTTGGTCAGAGAATTTATATTGCCGAGATGTCAGACCCCTGCACAATTTCAGGTGCACGAGTAGAGATTTCACGTCCTGAATTTGCCTATGAGACATATTCGATGATACCTCCCGTAAACGAAGCTCCGCAGGCACTCATCTCCCCCTACGACCAAACGCTAAATATTGCTTTTTCTGTAAACCGCTTTGACGATTCACATTATTCTTTAGGACTTCTTACCCTCAAAGAAAACGGCGACCCGTTAAATGCCGATGACTGGATTAAAACCGATAAGCCCGTATTTGAAACTAATCTTGAAAACAGCACCTACTCGGTAGGACATTGCTCCTTTGTTCCCTCTCCCGACAACAGTGAAAACTATGTAATCTACCACGCCCGCCGTGGTGAAGATACCAACACTAATCCGAGAGAAATACGAGTTCAGCAATTCTATTGGAATGCTGACGGAACCCCCTGCTTCACAGAAGCTATAAGCGCCGATTCACTCGTACAAGTTCCTTCTGGAACAGCAAAACTCAACCGTGCCGAGCTTGAAGCTGAAAGTGCTGTTCTTGCAGGAGGTGCCTTTGTTGTAACGGCAGAAACCAAAGGCATTGTCACCTATGATGACGATTATTATTCAGGTGGAAAACGCATTTCACTCGCAGGTGAAGGCAGAAGTGCAACCTTTACCTATAATGCCAAAAAGGCTGGTAAATACACTATTAGTCTATTAGCTTCGGGCAACAGCTCTCAAAATGCAGGACTTGCGGTCACTGTAAACGGAACCGAATACGTAAAGCAAATACGTGGCGGTATGAACGATGTTAATATATTCACCTATTATGATATAGTGGGAGTAGAGCTTAACGAAGGTGAAAACACAATAGTAGTAGGTCACACAAGCACCTACAGAAACGGTGCATATTTAGACCGACTCGATATTATAAACGAGCAGGATGCCGACGATATGTGGGCAACGCAGGATAAAGCTAACGCCGAATGCACCAAAACGCCCGTTATAAGAGAAAAGCTTACGGAAGAAACCGAAAAAATCGAATACGAAAAGGAATACCTTTTCGACAGCTTTGGCGATTTTGATAAATACTGGTTCAATTCCGAGCCTTTCCGCCAGGAATACGGTGATGAAGCTATTACCACAGTACGCCTGGGAGGCAACAAACGACTACTTGTATCCGATAAAGAATTCCACAATATTGCAGACTTTAAAGCAAGTGTTGAAATAACCCCATCTGCCGCACATACTGCCGCAGATAACGGAGTTGAAGTTCAGGACGAGGTTGTTACAAAAGAAAATTCTTATGCGATAAATTCCGGTATTCTTTTTAGAATCGGCGAAATGCGTGATTATACCTCAAATGTTATATCCTTCAGCGGATACCGTTGCTTCTTAATTGCCAACAGCAATAACGAGCTTAAAATTCAGGCACACAAATACTATTTCACCGATGAAACCTCAGAAAAAGCTGCAAACAAGGTGCTTTCCACCTCTTCTGCTATAAGCTACACACCTGGAGAAACATATATTTTAGAGGTGGAAGTAGTTGGAAATATCCTTAATGCTGTGGCATACAGCACAATCAACCCGGACACCACCATTAAACTTACCAATATCAATTTAAAACCCACTTCAACATTAGAATACGAGGATAGTGGACGTATAGGAATTTACGCTATGCCCGCAGTAGGCAGAGTAACCTTTGACAATCTTAAAATAACACCCTACTACTCCCCCGCTTCAATAAGTTGCGACTACGGCAACTTAAATCAGCTCA
>JAZQHX010000289.1:0-19475 GCA_045540835.1 Acutalibacteraceae bacterium
GCAATTATCGCAATCGGGACAAGCTTTATAATCTGCTCCGTTTTCTTATATGAGCTATCCTGCCATTTAGCATAAATTTCGGTATCCTCATATATAGGCTTACTAATATCGAACGGTTTACCCGTATCGGCATAATACCAACCGTCAAAGCTTTCGTATACCGTATCCTTCAAAACGGGCAGTTCAGTTAAAGTTTTACCCTGCTGTATCTTCCAATAGCCAAAATGTCCCGAACCTGAATTCATTTTTAAAGTTACATATTCTTTATTATTAAGCCAGATATTATTTAAAAATTCCAGTCGGTTTTGCATATAGTCCCGAATATATATAATCTCGGATTCAAGCCCGTCTGCACGGTATTGAGCCCAACGTATGCGGTCGGATTTATCGGCATTAAAAATAAGATTTGAATATTCGGTTATTCTTTTATTTAAAATATCGGATATTCGGGGCAAAAATTCCGTTTCATAAATCTTTAAAACCTGACTGTAAAATTCTTTATTACTATACAGACTATTAAACCAAGGAGTTATATCCCCTCCACCGACTTCGAGTCTATTAGCTACCAAAATATCGGAACTGCCAAGCGACCAGTTATCCTTATTGCCCATTGTCATATCATAGTCCCATACAGGACCTGCAAATATTTTGGTGTTGTTTATATCCTTACCGTAATAGAAATACTGGCTTAAGTAGCAGGCATCTAAATTGCCGAAAACCTCTTCAACAAGATATTTCCTTGTCCAAGAATCGGTATCAATCAATTCACACCAATGCTTATTTGTTACAGCATCTATACCGTTTTCAGCTAAAACTGCATTCTCGGCACTTTGCCATATTTCGGCAATTTTTTCATCACTCATAGTGGTACTGTGTATTCGCAAAGCCTGGCTTGCATTGGTTACTATATGCTGCATGTCCTGCTGAACCAGTCTATCCTCACCCTCAAGTGATACGAGAAAGCCCTCGTCTTTAAAGGCATTGTCCGCCGTAAAATAAGTGTCGTTTCGTCTGCAGAGTAAATACAACCCTGCATATTCCCCGTTAAGATACAAATCAATCCATTCATTTTCGGGAGACATTAGTCCTATTTCTTTTGCAAAATCGTAAACCAGCTTATTTCGCATATTCGTCCCATCGGTAGCGTTAGAAAGCAATACCCATCTTTGAGCGCTACCCATTCCGATCAAATCCTCGCTCGTGGAAAGTGTAATATTATAGGGCTTTTTATCAAAATAATTCCAGGTGGAATTGCCTCTGCCGCCGATTGCTTCAATACTGCCAAACGTATTTACATCGCCTTGTGCTGTATAAATTTTATAACTACCCGATTCCTTGTTGCCCTTTTTATCGTTTATGTAGTCCATACTTCCCGATTCGGTGTTTATATACATGGTCGGCAAATTACCGGATTTTAAGAAGGTTATATTTTTATTAACCTTTTTCCCGAAATACGAATACTCTATCTTTAATTCTTTGTCATAATCAAAGAATTCGCAGTTCATTCCGTCATATATTTTTTTACCGTTTATTTTAACCGATGTAGCAGTATCCGATTTGATCTTTACGTCATTCATTTCAGCATAGCTTGGTAAAAACACATAATATTCACCCGATGCATTTTTCCAACATTTTATATTTTCTGTGTCATTATTGCAGGTTATTTGAATGTGAAACGGAATATTATCACTCCCACTCAAACCAAATGCTGCAACAAATGCAAAAACGGCTAAAAGTGCTATACCTAAAACAAACAATATTACTCTGCTTTTCCGCATTGATTCCTCCGTTTACAGCTCAAATGAAGATTTTTCAGGGAACAATTTTTCAAAAGCTTCGACTATCACTTTTTTATGCTCTTCAAAATTCGTCTCATTTTCGCTGTCATTAAGGCAAATCACCTTGCCCTTTTGCTTTTTTAAATAATTGATAGCTTCATCGCTGTAATCCATAGTAGCGGTGTGAAAAGCCTTACCTATTGGCTTTTTGGGATAAAATTCACCCGAAAAAAGCTGCCAATCACGAACACTCCACAAGGTAACGTCATTTTTAGTTCTCAATTTATTCTTGCAGGTTGCATCAATAAGCTCAAATTCCTCTTCCCAAAGCTTTTTAATATATTCTTTTTTATACGAAACATTTATATGGTGACTTACACTATAAGGTATCGAATCCCTTCGTCCATAAATAGCGAGCTTCAAAAGACCAGAAATCGGCTGACCTTTAACCCATTTTTTAGGATTGGATTTTATTGCCTTTTTCAAAGAAAAATGACGATTTAACATCATCATATTATTAAACATCATATATGAAAACATATCTTCTGCATATAATGGTCCCAACAAAGGCAGGTCGCAAGGCTTGCCGTCAACAAAGAAGTCCGTAGGCTTTGTTTTATTTATTAAAAACATATCGTCATTAAAATAAACAAAGTTATCCGCCAGATTTTCAATTCTGTGAAAATTCCACTCTATCGGGTCGGAGCAAAATGTCGGCAAATACTCGTCCGGTATAAAATCCGTATGCTTAACCCATTTTAATTTCGGGTGCTCTATATTCAGCCATTCAGGCTTTTGATTATCGGTTATGAAGTATACATTCCTGACCCACGGAGCATACTTTTCTACACCACGGAACCAATATTTTAAGGTGTCCCAATCACGGTAACGAACCTCAGTATTACCTTCACTTAGTTCTATTCCTGTATGCTCCGCCTTTTTAGCTTTCCAGACAGGATCCGCATCATCCACCCAAGTAACAACAAAATCTATACTGTCAGAATAATTCATTTTTTTCTCCAAAAACAAATATTTTTAAATCCTTTAATAATTCTAAAAGAATACGGCAAAAACAAAAGCTTCCATTTCAAATTTGCTTTAAAACCAATGCTTTTAAAAATTCGTTTACTTTGATCATCATTAAGGTTTTCTTTAAAAAGTTTAATACCGTCTTTAGGTTTTAAAAGCAAAGCTGTCTCATTTATTCCTCTTATACACCAGCATTTTGCGCTGTACCAAGCATCCTTTTCTATAAAATACATCATCAGCTTAATTGTTGCAAGCACTGTATCAAGCTTAGCTTTTTCACTTTTGCTGTGGACAGCGCTATTATCACGCTGATAATAAAAATATACATTTTTATTAACCACAGAAATTTTGCTGCACTTTTCTAAAATGTCAGAAAACAACCACATATCCTCACCGCAGGAAAGCTTGGGAAATCTAATGTCATCAAATATGCTTTTTTTAAATAGTTTACTGCAGGATAGAATAGGAAAGTATTTTACTACATCAAAGTGAGACAAAACTTCTTTTTTATCCATAACCGCATCCTGCATCCATGAACAAAACCAGCCGTTCTCTATTCCGTCATCATAAATATCAAGGTGCTTTCCAATAGCAAAATCACTTTTATCAGAAATCAGTCTTTCATATAGTACTTCAACAGCATCCGGCGCAATATAATCGTCCGAATCGACAAACATTATATATTCACCGCTTATTATATCGAGTCCTGAATTTCTTGCCATGCCAAGGCCGTCATTTTCCTTATGTATGACCTTAATGCGTTTATCCTTTTCAGTCCAATTATCGCACATTGCAGGGCAATTATCGGGAGAGCCGTCATCAACCAAAATAATTTCAAGGTTATTATATGTTTGAAAGACTATACTCTCAATACATCTGTTTAAATATTTTTCCACATTGTATATCGGTACAATAACACTTATTAAAGGCTGCAAGACTTTCCTCTACCCTTCCGATACAAAGCAATAAAATGCTTACATATATTTTTATTTAACAAAAGCTCCAACGCACAAACAAATACAGAAATAACAACCGAAATGCAACCATTTACCAATAGCTGCAACCACTGATTATCATAAGATTTCATTACAAAGTTCAGTAATACAAGTGCCAAAGCGAACAGTATAATCATACCGTAGTTGCGGATATAATGCTTTTTGGGGGATACTTCAAAAGCGTTTTTATAAAGAACATAAGGCTCTACAATGTGGCATATAAGCAAATTGGTAATGATGGTCGCTACTATTACACCAACAACACCGATTATTTTCACAAATAAAATTGATAAAACAATATTTACTATTCCTTCAAGCAGAGGTTTCCATCTATCATTGTAAAAAGTACCTGTAGCATCTCTGAAAGTCATAGTGCTCTGACGCATAAACTGAACAAATTCATTTAGTGTTATAACAAATGATATTGATTTTGCCACCACTAAATCATGAGAAAACAGAATTGATATAAGGCTGTCAACAATTGCATAATATCCTAAAAAGAAAAACGATGCCATCAAAAAATTCAATATATGAAAGGCTTCACAGTACTTCTGTGTAGTAGCTTTATTTTCCTCTACAAAAAGGTGACCTAATATTGAAGTGAGTGATGTAAAAGCCAACTTTAATACACTTGTAAGCGAAACGGAAATCATTGTATAATTAGAATATTTACCGAGCACCACTACTCCGATAAAAATTGAAATAATCATACTGTCAACCGTATTGACTAAAAGCGTACCAACCTTATGCATAAACATTGCCTTAATATTTTTAATAAGCTCAACTTTAGTTATACTGTCAATTTTAGCTTTTTTAGAAATTATAGGATTATACATTCTTCTTGCAACAATATCGGTGGCAATGCACTGTATGCACGAAGCCACTATACGGCAACCTAAATATATTATAAATGAATGCGTAATGATAAGTGTTGTTATTTGTAAAATATTCTGAATCACAATTCCGCTCGAAGTAATAGCAGTTGTAATGTAATCATTTTTATATGCATTTATCAGTGCTGTTTTAGCTCCAAGAAAATACGTAATCACGACCGAAATCAACATTAAAACAAATGTTAGATAAAAATTTACTTCTAACTGCTTATAGTCCTTAGCAAAATATTTTATAAACGGCGTAATAGCAAGTCCTATTGATAAAATTACCCCGCCTATTATTAAATATAAACGCCTGAATAGATGATAAAGTGCAGAAAGTTTATTGTAATCCTTTTCGACAACCGGCTTATACATACAAAAAGTAATTGCGCTTCCAACACCTAATTCAGCCACAGACAAAAATCCAATTATACTTAAATATAGAGAATTTAAACCGTTTACTTCATTTCCGCAAAATTCTATCAAATATTTTTTTACTACTATTGACAAAACCATTGTCAAAATTCTAAATACCATCGAAACAGTTACATTTAATATACTCTTACGTTTATCCATATAACTCCAACTTCATTTTATAAACAATAACATAGAATATATTAAGAAAACTCATTCTCTTAACATATTCCATAATACAGTTTAAATTTTCTACAAAGCCTCCCATTTCCTTGTCGGTTGGGAGGCTTTGTATTTAATTTATTATCCTATAATTTGACCTGATTCGTTAAAATGATAATACAGCTCAAGAAGTAAACCATTCGTTTCCCAAACATAGAAATACTCATTTACAACAAGTTTTCCATTTGAACGAAGGAAATAATAATATCCGTCTATATAATTAAGACCTACTTTACCGGGTTTGCCTTTTACATAATAGTAAATACCATCAGATTTAGTAACAAAACCGTTAAGCATTTTACCATCTTCACCGAATTCGTAATTACCTACAGGCAAATCGCAATTGGTAGCCCATGCATAATATTTACCGGTTACACACTCACCTTTTGAATTAACAAAGTAGTAATCGTCTCCTACCTTTGTAAGACCGGCATTGTTGCCACCGGGTTTACCAAGCACATAAAAGTGTTTAACACCGTCTTTCTCCACAAAACCGTGAAGCATTTTACCGTCAGCATCGAATTCATAAGTACTGCAAGGCAGATCACAGAAGGTTGCCCAGCAATCCTTAATGCCTGTAACGCACTTACCCTTTGTATCCACAAAGTAGTAGTCATCACCAAACTTATGAAGTCCTGCTTTAGTCCAGTCAATCTTACCGTTGAAGTAACAGTAATAACCATTAGGTGTTTCTACAACACCGTTTGCCATCTTACCGTCCTCACAGAAATAATAAGTACCTGTCGGCAAATCACAGAAGGTTGCCCAGCAATCCTTAGTACCGGTAATGCATTTACCCTTTGTATCTACAAAGTAGTAGTCATCACCAAACTTATGAAGTCCTGCTTTAGTCCAGTCAATCTTGCCGTTGAAGTAACCGTAATAGCCATTATCGGTCTTTACGACACCGTTTGCCATCTTTCCGTCTTCACAGAAATAATAGGTATCACAAGGCAAGTCGCAGAATGTAGCCCATGCATACTTTGTACCGGTAATACACTTACCCTTTGTATCTACAAAGTAGTAATCATCACCAAACTTATGAAGTCCTGCCTTTGTCCAGTCAATCTTGCCGTTGAAGTAGCAATAATAACCGTTGTTGGTCTTCACTACACCGTTTGCCATTTTTCCGTCTTCACAGAAATAATAGGTAGCACAGGGTAAATCACAGTAGGTAGCCCATGCATATTTGCTTCCGGTTACACATTTACCCTTTGTATCAATGAAGTAATAATCTCCATCGATCTTGTAAAGACCTGCATTCTTCCAGTCAACCTTACCATTAACGTATCTATAATAACCATCCGGTGTTTTTGTAATACCGTTAGCCATCTTACCGTTTTCGTCAAAATAGTAAGTATCGCATTTTAAATCGCAATGAGTTTCCCAAGCATAATAAGATTTATTCTTGATAGCAGGTCCGTTATAAGTGAAGAAGTAATAATCACCGTCAATCTTATGAAGACCAACTTTATGAATACCGTCCTCTATATGATAAAGTCCGCCGTCAATTTCATTGAATCCGTCTTTAACATATCCACGACAAGCACCATCATCACCAAAGTCGTGCCATCTCTTGAGTTTTCTATTACCAACCGTACCAACCAACTGGTAACCTTTTACAATATAACTGTTTTTGAAGAAATACCACTCGCCGTCAATTTCCTGCCAAAGTTCTGTATAATAGCTCGGTCCATAATAGTAACGTGTACCTTTGAGTGTATTAGCCCAGACACCGGTAGTGAGTCTACCTGTTTCTTCAAATGTATAGTATACACCATACATCTTTGTTCTACCAACAGCAGCAGCCTTTGTAGAACCGTGGAAATAGTACCATTCGCCGTTTATAAGATTCCAACCGGTTGTGATAACACCGAGTTTTGAATATCTGTAAACCTTTGCGGCTTCGTCATAGAAAAGACCTGTGTATTTGGTCTGATTATCATTGATTCCGTTTTCACCGAAATCATAATAATAGCCTTCAACCTCTTGAATTCCGGTTAACTTTTCACCGTCAACATAGTAAGCCATGCCGCCGTCTTCGCTAACCCAACCGCTCTTAAGAGCGCCTACAAGATTGTAAGTATCGTAGAATTCTTTATAGGTTTCTCCGAAGTATCCGCCCTTATCTGTCGCATCATCAGGATTTACATAATCATACAAACCGTAAACTTCCTGATTTTCAGGTTTCTGTGCAAATGAGTATAATGCACTGGCTCTCATATAAATCTTATAACTGATATCACCGGTATTAACTGCCTTTATGGTATTATTACCGCCCCAATCGGCATCAGCTTTAGGAGTAAGCTTAATACCGTTAACAATACAAATCGGGTTAGCAGTAGCCTGGTCTATGGACTGGGACTGCTTTATCCAGTTAAGTGTGATTGTGAGTGTGTTGGTTTCTGTATCAAATGAAGTATCATAAAGGTCAAAATACTCATTGATTAAGCTTAAATTGCTGTAGTCAACATCAAAGCGTGAATCAAATTTCAAGGTAGCAGTAACACGACTGAGACTGCTTATACGCTGTGCCAGCTGACACAAGAAAGCCCAGGCACACGCACCCTCGGCATCAGCACCGGGAAGCATATACAGAAGATCATTTAATACTTCCGGAATCGGGATAGTGGTCATATCCATAGCAACGATATATGATGTAACCATATCCTCGTTAGTATCAACAATTGAATAGCTTATTTCGTCATCACTTGTAGAATTACTTACTTTACGCTGCCAAGCAAGCTGACGGTCACCGCCCGTTGCCTGATCAAAATCGAAGGTAACCTCACCCTGATTGTAAAGATTAACTGTAACATCAGCAGATATTTCACTATTAGCAGAAAGCGCTACATTTATTGAAACAACCTTAATTCCGGAAGCCTCGCTGCCGACAAATGTTACACCGTTAACAGTACCCGCATTAGGACTGCTTAAAGTAAAGACAATGTCATTACTATTGAAAGCAACCGGCTTATTCTTATATAAAACAACAACCGGAAGTTCTACATTAGCACCGTAAACTGCATCAATTACAGTCTTCTTATAATAAACATTATCGGGAGTTACAATGTCTATAGTCCTTGTTCCGATTATATCTTCACCGACTTTTAAGTAAACTTCAACAGTACCGTTTCTTAAAGCGGTAAAAGTACCGTCCTCAGAAATTGTAGCCCATCTTTCATCGGAAACTTCCCAAGAAGTACCCTCCGGTAAATCTACAGGATTTCCTGTAGCACTTACACCTACGGGATTAAGCTTAACTGATGAACCTATCGTAAGATAGTTATAATCACTTTCTATAACTGCATGGTCAAATTTAGTAGAGCTCGGAGCAGTAGATACCATCATAAGCGATGCGCTTACAGAACGAGCGTAACCGTCAGAAGGGCTGTTTATGAGGGAAACTTCATCGTCACCAACCTGCTTTGCCACGTATGTAGAAGAACCACCACCGTCAAGATTAACAGCAGTATAGCAACCAGCATCAAGCATTATCTGTGCGATTTCAATCATACTTCCGCCTGCGGAGAAGGGTTCTTGTCTACCGTCAAGCACCATAAGAACAACCTTACCCGTTTTGGTAATACCTACTGCGGTACGGCTTGCACGGTTGCCAAAATAGTCAGGCTCTTCAACCACAATTTTACCGTTTTGTACAAGAGTATAACCAAATCTTGCAATACCCTCTTTTACCTGACCCTTGTATTTAGTATTATAATCATTGGTACTTCCAATAACTGCAGTACCATCCTTAAGAATACCAAAGAATCCGTCAGCATTGATAGGATGATGTTCTACACCGTTCATTACAAGCAATCCGCTGGGCTCTCCGGTGTGCATATTATAGCCTGCGCCGTTTGTACTGGCAATTACATTATAATTTTCAATATAATGCTCGCTTTCAGGGTTACCGTATTTTTCCTGAGCAGCCTTTACCTGATCCTCTACTCTGGACATTTCCCAACCCAAAGTGGGGTCATTGTTTGCGTAGTTAGCATACACATCAACATCATTTCTGGTAATATCAGCAGTAGCAATATAGTATATTACCTGCTTATTATCGGCTGTAGTAGCCTGCTTAATCTCCTGAGTTATACCGGGGGCAAGTGTTGAAGTCTCATTTGAGAAAACGTTAAAATAAGGATTGGAAATATCCTCAACATAATCACCTGCAAGGCGGCAGAGATAATCTGCAAATGAATAGCAGGCAGCTTTTCTCAAATTGTTAAGATCGTTTGAAGTAAAGTCTCTGGTACCCTCAAGTGTAGAAATAACCTTATTTGAAGCATAAGTCTTATAAACTGCTTCACGAATTTGTGAACGTGTTCCTGTAGTACCAAGTCTGTTTTTAAGGAAATATTCAGCACGGTCAGCATCACTTAATTCCTCAGTAAAATATCCCATTAAAATTTCGGATAATTTACCCTTCTCATAATCGATAGCATATAGTGAATTCATTATGTAATATGCATCAAGGTCGCCCTGAATATCAGCAAGGCTGAAACCTGCTAAAGGAGAGTAATCCTTACCGAGATAGTTAGCCGAAATATCAGCAACCATTTCTTCCAATGTGCCGGAAACTGCTTTTTTATCGGACAATTCAAGCAGGTCAACAAGGTCTCCTGCCCAACCACCAACATCGGCATGATTTTCACCGCCGTTGTTGTGATATGTAATATCCATTGTACCGAACATGTGACCTAAATCGGCTTTGTCACCGTTAGGAAGTACAAGATTGTTTATATTCTTTAAAGCAGAAACATAAATCTTCTGGTCTTCACTTTCGGCAGTTTCGTTAAGAGCATCTTCCATCATTTTCACATAATTTGCAAAATCGACGTCCTCTTTACCTGCCATAATTTCCCAAGAACCGCTGTTATAACGGTCTACACCGGTACGAATATACTTAATAGCCAAATTCAAGGGATCAGTACCGGGTTTTTCTGCAACGTATAAATCGGCAAGCTCCTCTAACAAGCCTACGTAAAACACGAAGGTCTGATAGTCGTTGATTGAAGGCTCATTTGTAGTTGCCGCAAAAGCCTGAACAGGAACTACGGAAAAGAGCATCAACACAGCAAGCAGTACCGGAAGTACACGCTTTAAGATACTTTTAATCATAGACATTTCTCCCACTAATTTATTTTATTTCATTTTACCACAAAATACGGCAAAATGCAATAGCTTTAAACACACCGAATGGGGCTGTCTCACTAACAGCAGAAACAAGATACAAAATTCTGTATTTTAACTTTCTAAAGTGAGACAGTCCCCATATATTTAAAATGAAACGCTAATTAAGATGGAATATCTGCAATATATTTCTTTAATCTTACTAAATCCTTAATCGTGATTACGCCGTCATCATTCATATCGAACAATACCTTTTCTTCCGCAGTAGGAACTTCAGTGCCCAAAATAAACTTACGCATCTTAGTTAATTCAGTAGCACCAACACCTTCTTCGTCAATGTCGCAGATAATTACAGGAATAGCTTCGGTTTTTTCGTGACCGCAATGGCAGGTATGCTTCTTTAAGCCTTCCTTAGTGTGTGTAGGAGCAGTAACCACTTCCCAATCTCCGTAGCTATGACCGAGAGCATCAACCTCGTCAGCAACATAACTGTCGCCGCAATGGCAGGTATAGGTTGTATAACCCTGCTCTGTGCAGGTAGGTGCTGTCACCACTTCGCTGTAGCTATGACCGATTGCAGGAATTACTTCGTTTTCGGTATAGTCACAAGCAGAACAATTTTTGTGTCTTGCACCTTTGGTTTCGCAACTGGCTTCGGTATCAATAATCCAATCACTCATATTGTGACCTAAAGCATCAACATAACTGTCAACATAGCTATCGCCGCAAACTGTACAAGTATATGTTGTGTAGCCCTTCTCTGTACAGGTAGGTGCAGTTACCACCGCATTATGACTATGACCAAGAGCATCTACATAATCGCCAACATAGCTGTCACCGCAATGGCAGGTGTAGGTTGTATAACCCTTGTCTGTGCAGGTAGGTGCAGTCACTACTGCATTATGGCTATGGCCTGTGGCATCTACCTCATTACCAACAAAACTGTCATCACAAAGCGAGCAAGTGTAGGTTGTGTATCCACCCTTTGTACAGGTAGGTTCAGTCACTACTTCGTTATACTTGTGACCAGAAGCATCAACATAAGTGTCAACATATTCTTCTTCACATTTTCCACAAACGTGAGTTGTATAACCTTTTTCTGTACAGGTAGGTTCAGTTACTACAGATGATTTTGGTTCATGTCCTTCCTTTGGAAGCGTTTTTTCTTCTAAAACAGAATTACAATCTAAACAACTACTTTTATAATAACCGTCTTGCGTACAAGTTGGCTCAGTAATTTCTTCATAAATATTATGTTTGTTAAAATCTTTAGGTATCGTTTCTTCTTTTGTATCACCACAGATTTTACATTCAAAACATCTTTTACCTTCTTTAACACAATTGGCTTCTATACAATCTTCTACGTTTTCAATCCATTCGTGTCCTGTGGCCTGTACTATAGAATCATCATAATAATAACCGCAAGCACAAGTATGACGTGTGTAACCATTTTCTTCGCAGGTAGGTGCTTTTGTCCATTGAGTGAAGGTATGAGCATCAGCAGCCCACTTTTCATGTTCCTGGTTATAAAGATAAGTGCCAGTAGCACTTGCCAAATAGCTACCATCTGCATTCTTGAATTTTACGGGAGTAATTGGAATTTCAGCATAAGTTTTATTGTTAGCATACATAAACTGATATGCAATAGTCTCTGTACCTGGTGTTACTTTGGCAATACCTGTACCGCTGCTGCATACATTAGCACCGCCCTCTGTTGTGTACACATATCCTAAAGATGCATCTATATAACCATCTACCTGAATTTTAGCATCAACTAAATCAGCATTAGTGCGGTTATAAGTCCTTCCGGGAGCATACGTAACCGGCTTAAAAGGCGTATCCGTTCCGGCACCTGTATAGTTGCCCCATTGATCTGCATCATAAATATAAATACTTACACCCTGACCTATAGTACAATTGGCTCCCTGCTCAATAATGATTTCAGATCCCGGGAACATTGCTATATCCTGGTTCATATCAATTTTACTACCGCTCATTGCTGTAACAGAAATATTACTGTTAATAGGAAGTTCATACTTTTTAGAATCCAGACTTTGTTGTATTTTTATTACAACCGGGGAAACTGTCATATCACCCTTTAAATCTATTAACAAACGATCGGTTGTTCCGTCATAGGTCTTTTTTACATAACCGCTTGTTAAATTAAACATTGAATCAGAAGGACCTATAAAATTGATAGCAGAAGCATAGTCGCCGCCACTCATACGGATAGTTGTATAACTATACTCTTTTGCACCATATTCCAAAGTCATAGGAACTTCTATGTTCTGAACATAATACTGTGATAATGGGAAAACACCATTCTCCATACTTGTAGTTTGACTACCGCCACGGAAGTCCATTATCTGGAAGTTTTCATAAATTGTAGCACCGTTTTTAGCAGTTACACTACCCGAACCGGTTATAAATCCGTAGGCATAAAGGGCACCGCCGTTATTTATAGTAATATTACTGTTGCCCTGCATTCTTATAAAGGGTACCTTTTCGGTAGGAGAACCACCGTTTTGTCTGTTACCCTGTGCAGAAGCATGTTTACAAGAAAGGCTTATCGCACCATCAACAATAAGATTCGCACCGTCAGCTAAGGTAAGCGTTCTGTATTCTGTAGGCTTTGTATAGTTAGCACCTTCTATAGAGTGTGCTGTAGTAGTATACATCGTATATGCTGTATCGTAGGGAAGAAGCATAGTAACACCTGCAGGAATAGTATATTCACCTGCCGGCAAAGTAGCGTTATTCACAAGAACCATTGCTTTACCAGCCGAGTTTTGTGCTCCAGTAACAGCATCATTAAAATTGTCGAATAAGTGTGTGCCATTTACTATATTATAATTTATTTCTCCACCAGCACCAAATAAACCTATACTTTCACTTTTTGAAGTTTTTGTACCAACAATAAAATGCGGAGCAGAATTTGCACCAGTAAATACAGCCTTAACAGTCATATCTGCTGCAGGAGTAACGGTATATGAAGCAGAAGTTGAAAGAAGTGAACTGTCAGCCGCATTAACCCAACCTAAGAAGGTAGCACCGCTTGCAGGTGTTGCAACTAAAGCAGCACCAGATGAAGGAATTTCAACAACCGATTTATCAGCAGTAGCCGTACCGTTAACCGTAATACTACCGTAAGCGCTATCATAATTAAAGGTTACATCTGAAGCAGCAGCAGCGGCAGTTAAACTGAAGTTGCTTAATGTTAACTTTGCAGTGCCAAAACCACCATTAGAAGTAATTTTTATCTCAACACAAGTTTTAGCTTCCAATAGTATACTATAACTTCCAGATGCACTCACGGGATCACCAGCAATAGTAACAGTTTTTGCGTCATCTGCCGAATAATCAAAACTCAACTTTGCAATACTTTCACTTTCATTATAAATTTGAATTGTATTAGTCGTTCCTGAAAAAAGACCGCCTGTAGCAGTAGCAGTTACAGTGCCACCCGAATTTTTAACTGTATTTTTATCATCAGTAATCGTAATCTGACCATCCAGTACACTAATTGTGCTAGCAAATACATTTAACGGCATTGCAGACATAATAAGCATTATTGCCAGCATTAAAGGCAATAATCTTTTCCCTAAATTTTTGACCATAATATTTTTCCTCCCGAATTTAATTTTAACATAATTTATATAATCACGTGATTAAAATTTTACACGTGGAATTACCGTAAAATTTTGTTATACAATAATATTTTTATCCCGTATAAACGGAAGTGCCAGAATAAAATATGCCATATATCCGGCTTCCGCACGAAGTGAGTTGTTATAGAATGTGAGTATAACGCATATAACCGACATTATCATAGCCATACGGCACAAAAGCGGATTTGATTCACCACTTTTTAAAGCCTTGCGTGACAGCACATAACACATAACAAAGAACGCCATATAAATAAGCAGACCCATATATCCCGTTTCAAGGAAAAGAAACGCACAGGTAAACCAGGAATAACGCAAGCTACCGTAATTCTGATAAAACGGTGTATTACAAATTGCAAAGGCAGAAGTATCACAATTACCGAGCCCTAAACCAAACAATCTGTCACCAAACTCGGTTACAATACTCTTTGCCAAGGTAGGAATTGCGCTCAAACGGTTAACAGTACCCTCAGCCGAATAATGCTCCTGCGTAGCAAGCTCCCAAACATATTTGATTGATAACACGTTGTCAAAATCAAATAGTATTGTAAGCAAAATACTGCCGAATATAGCCGCAATTACACAAACTAATATTGCTATAAACTTTTTCCAGGAAAAAGCTGTCAGCAATGCTGAAAGACCTAATACCAAAAGGAAAAGCACATAATAAACCTTAAGCTCTGCCAGAGCGGCAATCAAAAGCGTAACACCGCATTTTGAAAAGCATTTTAAAGCACTTTCACCCTGAGACATATACGATAACAGAGATTTTGAAGTAATGATTATGAAAAAAATTATTGTAAAACCATTTACTCCTGATTCAACACCAAAAATACCACCTAATAAATCTTGCATATAGCCAAAAAAGAAATACTGTACAAATGTAACAACCGCATTAAACCAAAACAAAATATCAAGTAGCTTAAATAAGGTCGAAACATCATCTTTGGTGATAAACGTAATTAAAGCAAAAAAGAAAACATAATATCGGAAATTATTCCTCAATCCCCACAAATAATAAAACGGTGATTGGAAATTAAGCATATATAAAACAAAGGTATAGCAAAAAAACAAAGCAACAAAAATAAGGAAAGGTAACCAATCTTTATGTAAAAAAATATTCTTTTTTATCAGCATTATCACCAACAGAGTAATCCATGCAATATCTGCCGTATACTTAACCATTGAAGGAAAACCAATTAAATCAAGCATAAACCCTAAAAGATAAGGTAAAATAAAAATCCAAAGGGTTAACAATTCTGAAAAATTTCTTTTTTTAATATGTATATTTCGTAAAACACTTCCGTGCATTATTTTTTCACCTTAAGCCTATAAAGTAACAATAAACGGCATAACCAATATTGCTTAAATTTAACTGCAAGCCAAAAAAGCTTTAAAGAATTCTTCTCAATAGATATAATACCAAATTTAAGCGTATTACGCAACAATGAATTTTTATAAATTGCTGACAAATGCTGTTTTTTAATCTTTTTATCTATATCAGCGGCGAAAATTTGCTTTATTGCTCCTATTGTATAGCCATGATAACAAACTATTACTGCTTTTTTTGCTATTTCGGGATAATTTTTCAACTGCATATGCTCAAGACATTTCTGTAGAAAAATACCATTTTTTATCTGTCTGTCTTTTCGGTAAGTTCTGGATAAGGAATTATTGTTTTTATAATAATAATAATAATTTTCAGATACGATGGATGCAACATCTATTTTTCCAAGTAACTCAACAGTAAAATATCCGTCTTCTGATATAATTTCCTTTTCGGACTTGAATTTAATACAATTTTCCTTTAATACAGATAAACGGAACATTTTTGACCATACAGAAATACCTATCCCAAAAGATTCCATTAAAAGATTCGGTAACAAATTATTCAGAATTTCATTACCTGAATATACCAATGTTGGATTTGCTATGGGTATAGGAACAATTCTATTATCCTCATATACTTCAGAAAAGCCAAAAAGAACCATACTGGAATTGTATTGCTTAGCGTTTTTAAGACATCCTTCAACCGTATTCAAATCAACATAATCATCGCTGTCGAAAAAAAAGATATATTCACCATTAGCATTGTCAATGCCCGTATTTCTCGCCATACCAAGACCTTCGTTTTCTTTATGAATAACACGAATACGTTTGTCTTTCTTTGCCCATTCATCACATATAAGGGGACAATTATCGGGCGAACCATCATCAATAAGTAAAATTTCAAGATTTTTGTATGTTTGATTAACAATGCTTTCAATACATCTGTTTAAATACTTTTCAACATTATAAACAGGCACTATAACAGATACCAAACATTTTTCTGCCGAAACATCTGTTTCGAAGCTATTGTTTTCTTTTATTGGCTGTTCAAGCATATAATTTCCTCTCCACCCCATAACAGAGTTCAAACGGCATAATACTTTATATTTAATCAATATAAATCTGCTTCAAATCTTTAACATACATATCTATTGTCGTAAATTTGAAATTCTTACAGTTTTCACTATACTCTTCAATTAAAGACGGATTGTTCCAGAGCGTTTCAATTGCAGTTTTTAGTGCATCCTTATTTCCGCTTTCAAAAAGTTCACCCGTAATACCGTCCTCAATAAGCTCGGGTATTCCACCAATATTGGCACCTATTACGGGAGTACCGTTCATCTGGCTTTCCAAAACCGAAAAGGGACAGTTTTCATAGCACTCTGAAGGGCAAAGTGTGAAACGTGCTTCACGTATTAAAGCGTCTAATTCATCGCCCTTTTTAAATCCTGCATTTTCGATATTTGAAATTCCCTTTAAGCTCTCTTCCAAAGGGCCGTTCCCGGCAAAAACAAACCTGATTTGCGGCAACTCCTTTGCAACATTTATAAGGGTTTCTATCCCCTTTTCCTTTGAAAAACGACCGAAATACAAAACATAATCCTTTTTAGTTGCATCAACCGATGTTTTTAATTCTGTTATAAAATTATGAAGTACAGTTGTTTTAGATGCAAGCAACGGATTAGTATCCAATTTTGTTTTTATAAAATTGGAACAACAAATAATTCTGTCAATATACTTATAAACACCTTGCTTATTCCAGAAAAATGCCTCTACTGTGCCTAAAACTGACCTTAACTTGGAACCGTGAATACAATTGCCTTTTGTGCAGTTCATAAACTTTCCACCAAAGCACTTTTCGCAGTTTTCATTCGTATTTGGGTTGCGGCACATATGGTTTGGGCAAACCAACTGCGGGTCATGCGCCGTATAAATTATTTTACACTTATTACCGCTAATCTTTCGCCATTTAACAATTTCCAGAATAATACTTGGGGTAAGCTGATAATTAAAATTATTTATATGGCATACATCAGGTTTAAAATCGTCCAAAACCTTGCGAAGCTTCTTTCTCGATTGCCTCGAATATATAATTCTGAACGGATAGCTTAGCTTTGAAAGCATTGAGCCGCTGTGAAAATCAATTTCGGAAGTATACTCACCGACGTTATTTGATACTGTCCTTTCGCTGCTGTCCATACCGAAATACTCTACATCGTGACCCGCTAACTTAAAATATTCACCAAGCTTTAAAAAATAAGTTTCAGCCCCACCCTTAGGGTACAAAAACTTATTTATGAACAGAATTTTCATACTTCACTTCCTCAGCCGCATGAGTTAAGGCAAATTCTTCGACTTCTCCGTATAATTTAAGCGTATCTCTTACTACATTGTCCCAATTATACTTACTGCATATATAATCGGCAGCATTTTCCTTAAACTCATTTACCGTACTACAATCATCACACAAAAGCTGTAATTTTTCCCTTAAATCAGCAATATTACCTTGTTTGAATACAACACCGTGGCCGTCCAATACCTCAGCACATTCAGGTAAATCAGACGTCAAACAGCAGTTGCCATAGCTCATAGCCTCAAGAAGGCTTAAAGGCATACCCTCAAGGTCGGAAGGCAGAACATATATGTAAGCATTGCTATACAGTTCCTCAAGCGTCTCACCTTCGACAAAATCGGTAAAAATAATCCTTTCATCGTCGGCCGCCATAGCCTTGATTTCATTAGCAAAGCCCACCGAATCGGAAGCTCCGCCTGCTATTACTAATTTTTTATTCGTATTAACCTTAATAAATGCCTCAATCAAATACTTAATACCCTTTTCGGGGACAAGTCTACCGAGAAAAAGTATATATTCATCTTTCTCAAGACCGAAAAGCTCGGTTATCTTATCAGCAGATTTATTCTTCGGTCTTGAAACTCCGTTTGGAATAAAAACCGTTTCTCGATTATACTTTTCTTTAAAATAATTATGAACATTATGGCTTAAAACAATAATCTCGTCTGCAAATTTAACTGCGCATTTTTCACCAAACCGTATATAAAACGAAGCGAGCTTGCCCCATTTCGCTCTCATATGGTCAAGCCCGTGTATTGTAGCAATACATTTTTTACCGAAAAGTTTCGGCAGCCAAAGCATTGCACAAGGACCTTCCGCATGAAAATGAACAATGTCATATTTTCCAAAGGCAGCGCCAAGGGCAGCAAAAAATGATGAGCTCATAGCAGCAAGTCCACCTTTTTCAATTGTAAAAACACTTTTAATTTTAACACCTTTATACTCACGTAGCTTCTCATTATCAAACTCTTTGCCGCTTACGTGGTGACCCTTTCGGTTATAGCAGGTAACAGAATAATCCGACGCTGACATACGTGTAGCTAACTCACCGACAACGATTTCTACGCCGCCTTCACGAGAAGGTATCCTTTTGTGCCCCAACATTGCTATGCGCAATTTGCCATTGTTTTTATGTTTCATTCGCCCTCCGCACCGAAAACAGCGCCAACCGTCTTAAAAAGAATAACTATATCGGTTTTAAAGCTGCGTGCCTTTATATATTTAAAATCCAAATTTATCCATTCTTCAAAGGGAATGCTGTTTCTTGCAGGTTGAATTTGCCAATAGCCTGTAATGCCCGGAATTACCGAAAGCCGCTGAAGCTGGTATTCGTCATAATGCTTAACTTCACGTGGAAGCGGCGGACGAGGGCCTACAAGGCTCATATCACCCTTAAGAACATTCCAAAGCTGTGGTAATTCGTCAATACTGGTTTTTCGTATAAAGCGACCCACTCTGGTTATTCTTGGGTCGTCTTTAATTTTAAAAACAGGGCCGTCCATTTCGTTTTTTTCAAGCAGTTTATCGAGCATATCGTCGGCATTAGGTATCATAGAACGGAATTTATAAAAATTAAATTCTCTGCCACCCTTACCGACACGCTTTTGGACATATATCGGAAAAGCACCCGGGCTGTCAATGACAATAATAAGCCCTAAAATAATTAAAGGAACAAGTAA
>JAZQHX010000290.1:0-6531 GCA_045540835.1 Acutalibacteraceae bacterium
TTTGTTTACTTATTTTAAGTTTTGTGGTATAATAAATTTGTATAATTATATGTATTTGAGGTGAGCAAAGTGGAAAAGTTTAAACTAGTTTCTGAGTATAAACCTACGGGTGACCAGCCCGAAGCTATAAAAAAGCTCACCGATGGTATTTTGCGCGGTGATAAAGAGCAAACCCTACTTGGTGTTACGGGTAGTGGTAAAACCTTTACGATGGCGAACATTATAGAAAGGGTAAACCGACCCACCCTCGTTCTCGCCCACAACAAGACCCTTGCCGCACAGTTGTGCAGTGAATTCCGTGAATTATTCCCCGAAAATGCGGTGGAATATTTCGTTTCCTATTATGACTACTATCAGCCCGAAGCCTACATTCCGGGTACGGATACCTATATTGAAAAGGATTCGGCTATAAATGACGAAATTGACAAGCTTCGCCACTCGGCTACCTGCGCTTTATCCGAAAGGCGTGACGTAATAATCGTAGCCTCGGTTTCCTGCATTTATTCACTGGGTAGCCCTATTGATTACCGCAATATGGTAATTTCGCTGCGTACCGGAATGGAGAAAAACCGTGACGAGCTTATAAGAAAGCTGGTCGATTTACAGTACGAGCGAAACGACATTAACTTTGTAAGAAATAAATTCCGTGTTCGTGGGGATACGGTGGAAATTTTTCCTGCCTACTCCCACGAAAACGCTTTGAGAATCGAGTTTTTCGGTGACGAAATCGACCGCATTTCCGAAATCAATACACTTACGGGCGAAGTAAAAAGCTTTTTGTCCCACGTGGCTATATACCCCGCTTCGCACTATATTGTATCGGGTGACAAGTTAGAGGACGCCCTTAAAGAAATCGAAGAAGAAATGGAAGAAAGGGTTAAATTCTTTATAGAAAACGAACAGCTTATAGAAGCACAGAGAATCCGCCAGCGCACCGAATACGATATTGAAATGCTACGTGAAATTGGTACCTGCAAGGGGGTTGAAAACTATTCACGAGTGCTTTCCCGCAGACCGAAAGGCAGTACACCCTCTACACTTCTTGACTACTTCCCCGACGATTTTCTCCTTTTTGTGGATGAATCCCACGTAACCCTGCCGCAAGTCAGAGGTATGTACGGCGGTGACAGAGCGAGAAAGGAAAACCTTGTGCAGTATGGTTTCCGTCTGCCGTCGGCGTTTGATAACCGTCCTCTTAATTTCGAGGAATTCTACAAGCACGTGCATCAGGCAGTGTTTGTATCTGCTACACCGCAGGATTTTGAAAAGGAGCACGCTTCCCAGATTGTAGAGCAGATTATCCGTCCTACTGGTCTTTTAGACCCGAAAATTTCGGTGCGACCTACCGACGGTCAGATTGACGACCTTGTAAGCGAAATAAACGCACGCACCGCCAAAAAGGAACGTGTGCTTATAACCACCCTTACAAAGAAAATGGCAGAGGACCTTACCGACTATCTGCACGAGCTTGGCATTAAGGTTAAATATATGCACTATGACATTGATACTATGGAGAGAATGGAAATTATACGTGATTTGCGTCTCGGAGAATTCGATGTTTTAGTAGGCATCAACCTTTTAAGAGAGGGTCTTGACATACCCGAAGTATCACTTGTAGCAATACTTGACGCCGACAAGGAGGGCTTCCTCAGAAGCGAGACTTCTTTAGTTCAGACTATTGGACGTGCCGCCCGCAATGCCGAGGGTGAGGTTATAATGTATGCCGATTCGGTAACACCCTCTATGGAAAGGGCGATAAACGAGACCGAGCGCCGCCGCACCGTACAGCAGAAATATAACGAGGAACACGGAATAACACCAAAAACCATAATAAAGGGTGTTTACGATGTTATTGAAATCGGCTCTAAAGCAGATAGGGACAAGCCAAAATCAAAGATGTCCAAAATGGAAAGAGAGGCCGAAATCAAGCGCCTGACACAAGAAATGAAGCAGGCGGCAAAGATGCTCGAATTTGAGCTTGCCGCAATACTTCGTGATAAAATCAATAATTTGCGAAAATAATGCATTAAAAAAGGTTACCGCACATTTAAAATGCGATAACCTTTTTGTTTAACTCAACTTATCTTTCAACGTGAAGATTAAGCCATTCCTCTGCTTTAGCGGCAGCCATTCTCTTGATTCCCTCTTCGGGATAGGGGGATTCCTCACCACCGAAGGTGTAAAGGAAATACTTGCCGTCAGCAGTCTTGTAAAGGGTCTCTTCAAAGCCCTTAGGGTCGCCCCAGGTACCGTTAGCAACCTTTGCTATAAGTACAGATTTTTCGGTATCATATTCTACCTTGCAAATAACTTTTTTCATATAGATTCTCCTATTTTTATATTTGGTACACCCATATTATAACTTATATGCAACATTTTTGCAATATATATTTATTGTCACATTATGTAAGCTTTACGCTTATTTCGCCCGATGACAGATATTCCTCTGTTGAATCAGGGTAACAGACCTTTAAACGGCAGTCGCTGTCCAAATCAAGACAGCGTGCTTTTTTTATGCTGTCACCTTTAATTACATTTATTTCTCTGCCGATAAAAAGCATTCGTTTTTTGTATTCGGGAAAAAAACTTTTGTTTTCAAGCTCTGTGTAATAGTGGCTGAAACGTTCAAGCACCATAGCCGTTAAACGGTTTCTTAAATCCGCACTTCTTTTTTCAAAAACCGCAGCCGCAATATCGGTTATTTCATCGTCAAAGCCGTTTTCAGGTGTATAAACATTGATTCCGATACCTAAAACCGCCCAATCGAAGCCCATATTTTCGGGATTTATTCCGCCCTCGGTCAAAATACCGCAGATCTTTTTATTACCGATAAAAACATCGTTAACCCATTTTATTTTTGTTTCTTTGCCGCTTAAACTTTCTATTGCCTCGCTTACAGCCACAGCAGCCGCCGCAGTAATAAGCACCGCCTTTTCGGCAGGAAATGTAGGTTTCAGCAGAATACTCATATAAATTCCGCATTTTTTCGGGGAATAAAATTTCCGTGTCATTCGTCCTCTGCCGCAGGTCTGAGAGTCGGCAATTACCACCGTCCACTCATTTTCCCCCTTTTGCGCCCGCCCTTTAAGCAGTGCGTTTGTGGAATCAAGGCTTTCGTATACCTCAATTTTATAATCATCATTACTTAAATATTTTTTTATACCTTTTTTTGACAATACATCTTCCGCCATACTCTTCACCAATTAAATAATACCAAATTTTTTCTTTATAATCAAGGCTTTCGGGGTAACAAAATTCAATACAACCCATAAAATGTAGTGTACAATTAAGTGCTGTAATAACATTATAACAACTATAAAGGTTGGTGCGGTTTATGAAAAAAATATCCATAATCGGCGGAGATATACGCACACGGATTTTAAAGCAGAAGCTCAAAGAAATCGGGTATAGTGTTGACACCTTAGGTCTTTTTTATGACGATTTTGCCGATATTAAAAATGCCGATGCAATAATATTACCCGTTCCTACCACAAAGGACGGTAAAACCGTTTTTACACCGCTTACAAACCGAAATATTTTTTTAAGCGATATTCGTGATACGGTAAACGACAAACAGCTTATTCTCTGTTGCAATTATAGCTTTATAGGTAAAAACTGCATAAACTACGGTGCTATTGACGGTTACGCTTTACTTAATGCCGTTCCCACAGCCGAGGGCGCAATACAAATTGCTATAGAAAATACTCCGTTCTCCCTTTGGCAAAGCCATGTTTTGGTTATAGGATACGGCAGGGTAGGCAAAATTCTTGCCGACCGACTGCAAAAAATCGGTTGCCGTGTAACGGTAAGCGCACGTAAATTCACCGATTTTTGTATGCTTGACGCCCTGAATTTCAACCGCATAAACACCGCCGAATTACAGGAAAAACCGCTCGATTATGACATTGTTTTCAATACGGTGGACTTCCCCGTCCTGCCCGACAAAGTCTTTAAATCAAGCCAATGCCGACTGGCTGTTGATTTATCCTCAAAGGGTGGATTCAGTATTGCCGCCGCAGAAGAAAACGGTGTTAAGGCGATTTTCGCACCGGGACTTCCCGCTAAGGTTGCCCCCGAGACCGCCGCAGAAATATTATTCAGCACAGTTTGTGAAATTCTTGAAACTGAAAAATGGTGAACAGTATGAAACAAATAACATTAGGATATGCATTTTGCGGCTCCTTCTGCACCATAAAGCAATCGGTAGCCGCATTGAAGGAGCTTGTAAATCAGGATTATAAAATCAAGCCTATTATGTCGCAGATTGTCTACTCGACCGACACCCGTTTCGGGAAAGCCAAAGAGCTAATAGAAGAGGTTGAGGAACTGTGTAAAGATAAGATAATACACGATATTCCCTCTGCCGAACCGATAGGTCCTAAAAATCTGCTGGATTTAATTGTGGTATCACCCTGTACCGGAAATACGATTGCAAAAACCGCTCTGGGCGTTACAGATACACCCGTAACAATGGCAGTAAAGGCGCATTTGCGCAACGAAAAACCGGTCGTACTTGCAATCGCTACCAACGACGCTTTGGGGGCTACGGCTAAAAACATAGGACTTCTGCATAACACAAAAAATATATTTTTTGTCCCCTACCGCCAAGATGACCCGTATTCAAAGCAAAAATCCCTCGTTTGTGATTTCACACTGATTCCGCAAACGGTGGAAAAAGCACTTTTGGGCAAACAAATCCAACCTGTAATTTTTTAAGCGGGGTACCCCCGTCGGTAATTCGCCTTAGATTCTGCTAACTGATATATCTTTTACCACGATGGTATAATCTTATATTAAATTAAATTGTAGGGGAGGGTTTCCACGCCCTCCCGTTATATTATATCGAAAAAACGGGAAGGCACAAAGGCCCTCCCCTACAAAAAACATTTTTATCTGCATTTTAAGCTTTATCATCTGATTTTATAAGCTTTTAAGACTATTGCTGTCCCTTTTTAATCTGCAATAGCCTGAGTGCTTTTCTTTCCTTTTTCATAACATAGTAATAAACCACAAGTCCCATTATTACCGCCAAAGTCCAGGAAATCGGATAGGACATATAAAGTATTGTCCAAGCGCTTGAAGATTCCCTGAAATGAGCAAAAACGGTGAATATCCAAAGAATTCTGAATACGCAGTTAGAAAAAATTGAAATAACCATAGGGAAAAACGAGTGCCCCATACCACGGATAATATTTAATACAACCTGCATCATACCGCCTATAAAATATGGCATAACTATCAGGGCTAATCTTGTAATTCCGTATTCGATAGCTTTAGAATCGGAAATATAAAGCGACAGTAACGGTTTTGAAAATACCATAATCAAACCGCCAAACAGCAATTCAAATACCACAACCGACGCCATGCACAAAAGCATAGATTTTTTCACCCTGTCAAGCTTTCTGGCGCCGTAATTCTGACCTGCAAAATTCATTGAAGTCTGCTGAAAAGCCTCGACACCGCAATGCGCAAAATTGCCTATGCTTGCCGCTGCCGCCGAGCCCGAAATAGCAATCGCACCAAAGGAATTGACCGAGCTTTGAATTATAACATTTGAAATCGAAAAGGTAGTTCCTTGTATCCCGGCAGGCAGACCAATTCTAAGTATCCTTTGCAACTCGGCATAATGAATACGCATTTTTCTCAGACACAGCTTTGCGGAATCGCTGCGGTTCATAAGCTCGATTACCACAAGTATTGCCGAGACCGCTTGTGAAATCGAAGTAGCTAAAGCCACACCGTCAACATCCATACCACAAAATACT
Source organism: Acutalibacteraceae bacterium (assembly GCA_045540835.1). Taxonomy (GTDB): domain Bacteria; phylum Bacillota; class Clostridia; order Oscillospirales; family Acutalibacteraceae; genus UBA737. The sequence continues at coordinate 5,766 of JAZQHX010000290.1, forward strand.
ACAAAAATAAAATTAAGTACCACATTTATAATACCCGAAAGGGATAAAAACATAAGAGGTCGCAGTGTATCACCCTGAGCCCGCAAAATTGCGGCACAGAAGTTATAAACCATATTCGGAATCATTCCGCAGGCATAAATTTTGAGATATACAGCCGAAAGCTCCAGTATTTCCCGAGGGCTGCCCATAAGCGTCAGAAACCATTCTGCTCCGCAAAAAAGAACAAGGTTTACAATCGCTCCGCAGATAACCGCAAGCGGTATAGAGGTATGTACCGTTTTTTCTACTGTTTTTTCGTTGTGCCCGCCTATCGCCGTAGCCACAACCACACCTATTCCCGAAGAAAATCCCATAAACAAATTCACAATTAAATGAATGAGCGAGCTTGTAGAGCCGACCGCCGCTACAGCCAACGGATTACCCGAACGTCCGACAATAATTAAATCCGCCGTATTAAAAAGCAACTGAAGTGCGCTTGTAAAAAACAGCGGAATCGAAAACATTATTATTTTTTTCAAAAGCGGACCTTCGCACATATTCATATTTGCAGAAATTTTCTTAGCTACAACCGTATGCGCCATTCTTAACACCCCCGACAAATCGCCAAAAATAATAATACTCCTTTACAAAAAATATTTCAATAGTAAAATTGAAATTTAATAAATAAAATCAAAGTGAAAGCTATGATGATATACCATTGCTTTCGCAATGGATAAAAAACGACATCGTACCCTTAAAACTTTTGTTTAATGAAATATTTGCCTTA
>JAZQHX010000291.1:0-5171 GCA_045540835.1 Acutalibacteraceae bacterium
GGTCTGCCGTCGGGTAATCTTTCACCTTTCCATAATGGTGTTAACTGTATTATTTTTTCTCTATCATTAAAGTTCATAATCATACCTCAATTATAATGTTTCTATCACTATTTTTATTAAGATTTACCTTATAAATTATATCGTCAACAGTAATTTCATATTCACCATAAAAACCTCTGAAATTTACTTTCCCGTTTAACAGTTTAGTTTTTCCTTTTGTAGTCCATTCATAGTTTATAAGGCGGTCAAGCACTTTGTATGCCGCTTTAGGTCTACCGTTTCGACAGAGTCCACCATTCGGTAAATTTTCAGCCATGGCATTACGTTTTTTATCACACAAAATTCCATTGTCATCAAGATTCCACCAAAAAATTCCCGACATTTTTTCCACAGAGAAACAAATTTTATAAAGTTGCTCGGTGGCTTCAGCCTGCAATTCTTCATCATTTGTCGAAAGACCAATTTCAGACAAAACAATAGGTTTTCCTAATTTAGAATATCCGTCTAAAACACCGTATAAACGTTCTGCATTATAGATATTTTTGAATATCTCACTATCATTTATATGACATTGTAAACCTATACGATCGATTTTCATATCTTGCTTCAAAAGTCTATCTATCAACTGATAATATCCGCCGTAAATGCCCTTAAATTCACAAATAGCTGCACCAGTTGCTTCATTTAAAATAAGCTCACTGTTGGGAAAATATTTTTTACCAAGTTGGAACAATTGCTCTAAATAACCATCAGGTGGAGCAATCATTTTATAACCGTCAGACTTATGCTCGTGACGCATATCCCAAATTCTTGAAGGCTCATTTACACAGTCAAAAACGGGGATATCTTTCGCAAACAATTCACTTATTTCTTTGAATCGCTTTTCAATAAGAGGAAACAACTCATCCCAGTTTTCAGGTAGCCACTTGGGTATAAACTCATGCCAAAAAAGCGGATGTCCTTTTAAAGCTATATCATTTTCCTTGCAGTATCGGGTTACCCGCTCTGCTGGCGGACGTCGATAAATATCATTTGCGCTATCTGCCTTATAACGCAAACAACCCTTTTGTGGTTCTGTCCCCTCCCAATAAAGCGGAACAACCGCAGTATTAAACAGATTTTTCCAAAGTTCTAAATATTTCTGTTGTTCGTCCTCTTTTTCATATTGGTCAAGCATAAAAAGATTACATCCAAAGTCAAAATCAATCTTTTTTAACTTATACGAAACTTCTGTATTACAAGGTTTACCATCCTTTAAAACGGTAATACAAAAATCACCTTTACGGTATTTTTCAATATCCCTATCTGCTCTTTCGTTAAAATAGTCCTTTCCTATTTCCAAATGCTTTTTTATAGCGGACATTAAAATCAACTCCAGATTCTATCGTTAGAAAATTCCTTGTTCCATTCGTCTGTCGGCTCAAAATAACCGGGAATATTAGGGTTAATATGTTGTCTTAGCACTTCCTCGTTAAGGTCATCGAAGCCGAGTCCCGGTTTTTCGGGCACTTTAATAAATCCGTTTTCAAAAATCGGATTATTGATGCCTGTCACCATATCTGCCCACCACGGAACATCTACAGAATGGAATTCTAAAGCTAAACAATTGTGCATTGCCGCAGCCGTTTGAACAGCCGCCAAGCAAGCTACGGGGCTTTCTGCCATGTGAATTGCCGTAGCAACACCGTATTCATCTGCAATATCAGCTATCTTTTTAAGCTCTAAAGCACCGCCGCAGGTCAAAATATCGGGGTGAATTACTGATACACCGCCCGCTTTAATGAGTGTTTCAAAGCCCTCTTTAAGATAAATATCCTCACCCGTACAAACGGGAATAGTAGTAGAATTCTTAAGTCTTACATACTGGTCGGTATACATCCAGGGCACCATATCCTCAATCCAAGCAAGGTTATAGGGTTCCATTCTTCTTGCAAATCGGATGCAATCCTCAACACATATATGACCAAAATGGTCGATAGCTAACGGAACTTCGTAGCCGATAACTTCTCTTACCTCTTTAACATAGTTTTCGAGGAAATCGAGTCCCTTTTCGGTTAAATGAATACCCGTATGTGGATGTGCGGTTGTAACAATAGAATAACTCTTTTGATGCTTTACCATATCTGCAGTAACCGAACCGCCCTGAACATTAAGTATATGAGAAGCATATTTTTTCATATCTTCTATAAAGCCTAAAGGTGCGTTTAGTGTGCCCGGTTCATCAAGTAAAAGACCAATTCCCAAATCCATTTTAAGGAATGTAAAGCCCATATCCATTCTTTTTTTAAGTGCTAATCCCATATCGTGACCCGTGTGCTTACCGTCAACATCAGTATCGCAGTAAACACGAATTTCATCACGGAATTTACCGCCTAAAAGCTGATATAAAGGTACTCCGTAAGCTTTGCCTGCCAAGTCCCAAAGGGCAATTTCAATACCACTTACACCACCGCCCTGACGAGACGGACCACCGAACTGCTTGATTTTGCGGAAAATTTTATCCACATTGCAAGGATTCTCACCCAAAATTCGGCTTTTAAGCATAAGTGCATAGGTTTTAGAAGATGCGTCACGCACTTCACCGTAACCCGATATTCCCTGATTAGTATCAATTCTTAAAATTGTACATCTTTTCGGTGCGCCGTCTATATCGACAAAGCGCATATCGGTAATTCTTAAATCAGTAGGATTAGAGCAATAATTCATAACATAGCCTCCGTTTTTATTGACATAAAAGATTTTATGCTTTATTATAATGACTATAAATATATTACTCCCAAGTCACCTTGAATTCATCAACTATATTACAAACTTTAGAAACTATATTACGATTTTGTGAGGAAGTTTATGATAGTTACAAGTGAAAAAACAATAACCAGCACCACAAAAACCATAAGTGAAATTTTATATCAGAATGATATGCCGTTGCTTAAAATGTGGAATGTGGATATTACAAGCGGTGTGCGACCTTTTACAAAGCATTCTCACACCAGATTTGAAATCACCTTAGTAAACAGCGGATACGGCGAATACACAACCGAAAATGAAGTTTACCCTATAAAGACGGGGGATATTTTTGTTTTTTCGTCCAACGAAACACACAGCATTACTAAGGTATCGGGTGACGGACTTTCAATTACCAATCTGCATTTTGAGCCAAGATATTTAATTGACAACCGTTACAGCGATACAAGCGATGATTTTATTAACTTTTGTTTTTCACATTCGCCTGATTTTAAAAACCGCATACCTTATAGCGATGCCGACAAACTACGCAATAATTATTTAATGATAAAGCAGGAGCTTACAGAACAAAACAGTAATTACGAAATGGCAGTAAGGGCAAACCTTGACCTGATTTTAATTGAACTGCTTCGCAATCACAAATATAAAACCGACTCTATGCCGATAAATCAGAACAGTATTTTTAATATGCTGTCGGTTTATAATTATATAGATGAGCATATAAGCGATGAGTTGACACTACATAATTTATCAAATATTGCAAACTTAAGTCCAAATTATTTTTCTCACATATTTAAAAAGCTTAACGGTATTTCTCTATGGGATTATATAACCGCCAAAAGAATTGAAAAAGCCATAAAGCTTATAACCGACCGAAATTCAAATCTTACTATACTGGAAATCGCTCTACAATGCGGATTTAATAATACCGTTAATTTTAATAAGGCATTTAAAAAGCAAAAAGGAATCACACCGAGTACACTTAAAAAGAATCCGAAAATACTATCACATTAACAAAATCAAAAGCTGTCCTTACTTTTACGTAAAGACAGCTTATTTTTTATACTATTATTTTATAATTCCAGCAGAGGTTTCCTTTTGAATTACATCGTGAGCGCCGCCCTCGATAATACTTGTAGAGGAAACAAGTGTTAATTTTGCCTTCTGCTGAAGCTCAGGGATAGTGAGCGCACCGCAGTTGCACATTGTGGACTTAACCTTTGAAAGTGAAAGATTAACATTGTCCTTGAGTGTTCCTGCATAAGGAACGTAGGAGTCAACACCCTCTTCAAAGGACAGCTTCTTGTCACCGCCCAAATCATATCTCTGCCAGTTACGAGCTCTGTTTGAGCCTTCACCCCAGTACTCCTTATAATAGTTACCGTTAATGTTTATCTTATTTGTCGGGCTTTCGTCAAAACGGGCAAAATAGCGACCGAGCATCATAAAGTCAGCACCCATAGCAAGTGCTAAGGTGATGTGGTGGTCATGAACAATACCGCCGTCCGAGCAAACGGGAATATAAACGCCTGTTTTCTCAAAATACTCGTCTCTTGCCTTGCAAACCTCAATAAGTGCAGTAGCCTGTCCCCTGCCTATACCCTTAGTCTCACGGGTAATACAGATAGAACCTCCGCCGATACCAACCTTAATAAAGTCAGCACCTGCTTCTGCCAAGAATAGGAAACCGTCTCTGTCCACAACGTTACCGGCACCTACCTTAACGGTATCACCGTACTTTGAACGGATAAAATCAATCGTTCTTGACTGCCACTCACTGAATCCCTCAGAAGAGTCAATACAAAGCACATCAGCGCCTGCCTCTACAAGAGCAGGAACACGTTCTTCATAGTCACGGGTATTTATACCTGCACCTACTACATAACGCTTGTCCTTATCGAGCAATTCATTCGGATTAGACTTATGAGCATCATAATCCTTACGGAAAACAAAATATTTAAGATTGCCGTTTTTATCAACAATGGGAAGTGAATTAAGCTTATTATCCCAAATAATATCATTAGCGGTCTTTAAGGTTGTATCCTCGTCAGCTACGATAAGCTTTTCGAGCGGAGTCATAAATTCCTTAACCTTTAAATCGGTAGACATACGGCTTACACGGTAATCTCTGCTTGTAACAATACCCAGAAGCTTACCGGTAGCGGTACCGTCATCAGTTACAGCAACGGTTGAATAGCCGTTTTTCTCCTTCAATTCAAGAATGTCTGCAAGGGTGCTTTCGGGAGTAACGTTGGAGTCACTTACAACAAAGCCGGCTTTATAAGACTTTGCTCTTGCTACCATGGCAGCCTCATCCTCAATTGACTGTGAACCGTATATAAATGAAACGCCGCCTTCACGTGCCAGAGCTACTGCCAGACGGTCACCCGAAACCGACTGCATTATAGCAGAAGTCATGGGGATAT
>JAZQHX010000292.1:0-6541 GCA_045540835.1 Acutalibacteraceae bacterium
ACCTTACCTGCAATAAAGGTTGTATCGGCAGGTAACTCTTCGCCCAATGCATCATACCAGGTTATTTTAGTGACTTCATAAAGGTTAGGTGCAAAGGTTGTGGCGGTATAATCCGGATTAGCGCCTGCCAAAGGCTTTGAAAGTTCTGTAACACCGGTTTCACTTAACGATTGCGTTGAACAATCGAATGTACAGGATACCTCTTGTTCAAACTGAAGGCCTGAACCAAACTTGGTAGGTTCACCCGAATATCCGTTCACCATAACTGAAGGCCAGGTTTCAGGATTGGTATATAAATCCATTACAAACTCGTATCCGTCATTCGTTTGAACATAAACCTCACACTGATACTTATGGTCGGGTAAAAACACCTCATTATCGTAAACATAATCATAACCGCCGTCGGTTACATCCCACCAGGAAACACCGTTTTTAACATTGTACCACTTTTCATTTGCCCAATAGGCATCATAATAACTGTTTTTGCTTGTATCAATATGGTATCCCGTGCCAACAACCTTTGCGGTATAGTCTGGGTATTCGCCTGCCTTTGGCGGTGTGACCTCAATTTTTATATTTTCAATAATAGTATCGTTACATTCACCGAAAATAAAGGTTACGCGTATTTTAGAGGTTAAAGCTTCCTCTACTGCTGCAACATAAGCCGAATTACCGTTAACCGTAGCAGTAACTGTGGGTTTGGGATCAATGCTTGACAATAAATCAACGGGGAAGCCGTAACCGTTATGAGCAATAACATCAAAGGAAAATCTGTATGACCGTCCACCCTCAAATGTAGAGGTTGTCATAGGAACATAATCATTTGCGGCATTACTTAAAACAGTCCACTCCATATTCTGAGAGGAAACATAATATGCACTGCCTGAATTGGTATAAGGATTTGAGGGCTCTTTGCCTTCAACAGGAGTGGTTATATTTAAAGCCACCTCTGTAATTGCTTTAGGGCAGGTGCCAAAATTGGGGCGAAGGTGAATAACCTGATTATACGAGGAAAGCCCTGTGGTAACGCTTTTGCCGTTAACCTTGCCCATATAACCACTGGGGAAACAACGATAATCCTCGCCGTATAATATTACCTCGGCAGAATAGGTCTTACCTGCTGCGAAAACATCATTATTACCCATAAGTGTACCGTCTTCATACCACTTAATTTCAGAAAAAGCAACAAATTCGGGCAAATCCCCTGCAATTGCTCTTTTATCTTTAATAGCGGTCATTCCCGCAACAGGCTTATGCACTTGAATTTCAACAGTATCAATAGCAGAATAAAGGGAAAGCTCTTTTGCAAGATTTCCGGCACTGTCATATATTCTTTTATCATCAAAATAACCGCCTGTAGGAGAATGAACCTCTAATCCTTCTGCAATTCTCAGGCAATTATCTTCTTCCCTTTCCGATTTAACTGCGGCAAAATCGCCCTTAGCGCCCGAAATATTAAAACATCCGTTATAAAACTGCATTATATATTTTGGGTTTATACCGTGACCGCCGTTGGTTTTAATGTCATAAACACCCTCAAGGTAAATTGTATTGGCTGACATACCCGGTTCATTTTCACCGGTTGCGGTAATTTTAGCATCGGGGCAGATAAAATTAATAACGCCCTTGCCTTCAAATGGCTTAGCAGCGGTTACATTAAGCAACTCCAAAGCAGGGATTTCATTATTATTACCTGCTACAGTACCACCCGAATAAATACTGCCGTTACTGGTATGAAACCCGCGGTTTTTAGCGTTTATGGTTATTCTTCCGCCAAGGTAAATACTATTATTATTTGCGAAAGAGTCATCTCTTGTACAGATACCGTCAGCATTGGAATTTATTGTGCAGTATTTGGAGGCTATAAGTTTTATCCGTTTTGCAGAGTTTAATGCAGTACCTTCAGAATTAATTACTATTGTTTCGCAATTTAAATTGATAGTATCTACAGCATAAATAGCCTCATCTCTAAGCGCCCTTATATTAACAACTTTTGCGGTTATGTCTACAGTATAAGCGTAAAGAGGCCAGTTACCGTAAAGCACAAGTTCAGGTCCTGAAACGATAAATTCTGAAGCATAAATAGCTGCTTGTACATATGTTTCAGAGGTAGATGTAACTAAAAGCGGAGCGCTGCATTTGAACGTATCAACTTCAATAGTACACTTGGCGCTTGCAATGTTCAAGGCTTCGTCACCGGTTATTGTGATGTCATACCCCGCACCCATGATAGATTTAAGGTAAAGCGTCTTGTCCATTATAAGCTTGGTATTGGAGTTTAGCGTCAGGTGGGTGTTGTTTGTGATTTCACTGGCATACAACACTGTGGTTGACACTTCTTCGGCTAATGCCACAATGGTGCCAATGGGTATGGCGCAAATCAGCATCACCAACGCAAGAGCAATGCTTAAAAGTTTTTTTGCAGATTTTCTTTTCATAAAAACACTCCCTTTTAATGAAAATTATATTTTACACACTAATTATACCACATAATTTTCAGTTTGTCACCACACTTTTGGGGTAAAAAGTGTGGGATTTTTAAAAAAATTTCACTTTTTTTAAAAAAAGTGCGATTTTTTTGATTTTTTCAAGAAAAGAGCGAAAAGAGAGTGGTACAAGTGTGCGGTTTAATATTTTCAGAAAAATTGTCATTTTTTTAAAAAATTACACCGAAATTCTGCAAGAAAATCAGAACGATAAATTATAGTTTGTAGGGGAGGGTTTCCACGCCCTCCCGTCAGATTAAATTGAAACAAACGGGAAGGCACAGAGACCTTCTCCTACAATATAAACATAAAAATAGCGAAGGACTGTAAAAACAAATTATAGTTTATTTTTACAGTCCCATTTTAATTTCACATACGCTTATCATTTAGCAGCATACCGCTGAAACGCTCAACATTAAAGCGGTTAGCAAACATTTCGCATTTGCAAAGAAACAAATAATAAATATTTTTTCCGCACAGCCGCAAGGTTTCAAAATTGCCCTGACCTTTGGCTATTATAACATCGGCGTTGTCTATTAAGCCCTTAGCTTCAAGCGAAATTCTGTCAAGACTTGTTCCCGCAACCGCCGTACCGTTAGGCACAACATCGGCAACCGAATACATATTAACTTCGACTGCGTCCTCAATCGTGCAATCGTTAAGCACCGCTTCTCCCCTTACAATAACGTCAACCCTCAGTTCTCGGTTAAGCTCCTTTATAGTTTTGATAAACAGCTTATCGAGTACAATCTCGCCGCAGTTATCGGTAAGGTATACCAGTTTTTTAGAAGCTTTAATTTCATTGCGTAAATTTTCGGTTTCGGCTTCACTTATTTTTATATTTTGAGCACCGTCAAGCGTTTGCATAAGTTTATTTTCGTCTACGCTTTGCATAGCACCAAAATCAACAAAATTACCCGACAACGCATACAAAAGTGCCGTTTTAAAGTTATCGGAAGACTGATTGATTTTCGTTTCAATCTCCGTTTCTAAGGACAATAAAAGCGAATTAAAATGGCTTTTTATCCCCGAATAATCCGTTTCCTGCCCTAAAATTTCCCTTTGCACTAATGTGATTTGTTCGGTAAGCTCGGGTGCGCTTAAATTACTGTCAGCCGAAGCCACAACCGACAGCACCGCTTGCATATATTGAAGCTTTATATCCTCGTTTATAGTATCGGGAATGTTTTTTAAATACTTATCGAGTAAGCATTTTATACACTGAGAATTCAATCTTTTAATCTTCATTTTTAATCCAATACTTCCTCAATATTAGCGATTATACCGTAATCAGCATAATCGAAAATAGGCGCCGATTTATCGGGATTGATTGCAATTACCGTACCTGCCGCCTGCATTCCCACAATATGGTGAACCGCTCCCGATACACCTATCGCTATATAAACGGGTGGGCTTACGGTTTTACCCGTCAGCCCCACCTGCAGATTATAAGGCAGGATATTATTGTCAACCGCTTTACGTGTAGTAGCCATATCCGCACCGATTTTTTCGGCAAAGGCTTTTACAATGTCGAGACTGTCCTTAGCACCAAAGCCTGCCGCTACTACAATATCTCCGCCCGCTTTTGCTGTCCTTACTGTTGCCATACCGGGCTTTGTAAGACTTACAATTTTAGCAATAATACTGCCAGAGAGTGCGGGACGGTACATAATAAGCTCTTTACCGTCGGTTTCAAGCCTTGTACAGTCGGCACAAAGTCCGAGATTTAGCATTGCCGACACCTTTGCCGCCGTTTCCTTGCTCCAGGCATCACTCGCCCACAGCACCGCATTCGGCTTTTGTGTGGTTATTGCTTTGGCTATTGTTTCGGCATCGGTTTTTTCAAGAACTGTAATATCGTCACTAACGGTTTGAGCAAAGACTAACGGGTCATTTCCTACAACAAAAACCCGACTCAGTTTCTCGCCGTCATTATCCGACACAGCTATTTTTTCTCTGTTTTTCTCTAAAGCCGCCTTAATCACCGAATCCAATTCAGCCTTAGATATAAATTTACATTTTCTTTTGCCTGAATAGTTTTCAAAGGTTTTAAGCACCCGTGTAGGTGAGCCCGAAAGACCGCATTTATTTATGTCAGCCCCTATATCGTCTGCCGACCACACTTCAACCTCGCCCAATTTAGACATTATACTCGGAAGTCTTAAATTATTGATTCTTTCTATCGTTAAAAGCGCCGGCAAAGCTACTGTTTTTTGCCCCATATCACGGGTGGTACAGGTGATACCTTCCCCTATTTCATCAATACTCATAACATTGGTTATAAGGCTTGTATCAGCATAAACAGACAGCATCGGACCTGTCTGCGCAGTATCTCCTACAAGCGTCTGTCTGCCGCAGAAAATAAGGTCGGGTTGTATTTTTTTAGCCGCCAGCGACAAGGTATAGGCAGTGGCTATCGTATCGGCTCCTGCAAAGGCTTTGTCCGACAAAAGTATAGCCTTTTTAGCACCAAGTCGGGTAAGCCTCAAAAGGAAATCCTTTGCCGAAAGTGGTCCCATACTGATTATAGTAACCTCTGCCCCTTTAACCTGCAATGCGGCTTCATAGCAACAAGCGTCAAATGGGTTTATTTCACCGTCAAGACCCTGACGGATACAAACAAGTATCTTCATATTATCTCTCGTTATATATCGGTGCTAATGCATCGTGTATTTTCTTATAATCCTCAAATACTTTCTCGTATTTAGGGGTATTATCAGGATTCGGATAGGTAATATCAACCTCTTTTACGCACTTTTCTACCGCATCAGCCGCATCTTTAAATACGCCCGTAGCAATACCTGCAAGCATTGCAGAGCCGAACGAAGAATCCGAGCTTTCGGTGGTTTTAAGGGCAATGCCCAATGCGTCAGCAATCATCTGACGCCATAATTTACCCTTTGTACCTCCGCCTATTGCAGTAGCAACGGTATTATATGGAATACCCAGCGAATCGAGGTATTTTTTACTGTCCATCAACGAGTAGGCTACGCCTTCGAGCACGGCACGTGTAAAGTGTGCCTTTGTGTGAGTCGCCCTTACACCGGTAAAGCTACCGCAAAGCATCGGGTCAGCATAAGGGGTTAATTCACCGTTTAAATATGGGTGGAAAATAAGTCCGTCACAGCCGATAGGAAGCTGAGCCGCTCCCATATCCAATTCCTTATATTCTCCTCCGAAAGTGTCCCTATACCAGCGGTAGGACGCCGCACAAGACTTTGTAGCCGTGCCGGGATACCAAAGACCATCGGCAATATGAGAATAGTTTACCAAATGTCTGTCAGGGTAAGCCTTATCGGTAATAACGCAAATTCTGCCTGCCGTTGCAAGCTTTACCGTAACATCGCCCGTTTTTACAGCACCCGAAGCGAAAACCTCCATTACCGTATCGGTAGTGCCGCAGATTACGTCTGTACCGGCTTTCAGTCCCGTTGCATTTGCCGCTTTTTCGGTGATTTTTCCTATAATATCGCAAGGTTTAACAATGGGCGGCAACATTTCTGTCTTTATTCCTGCCAATTCGCAAAGTTCGCTGTCCCACTCCATTTTATTACAGTCAAACAGCATACTTCCCTGTGCTTCAATATAATCGGTACAGAAAACATCTGTAAGATAATATCTTACATAGTCCTTTTCGAAGAATATGTAACGGATTTTTTTGAAGGTTTCGGGCTCTTTTTCACGAAGATATATAAGCTGTGGTAATGTCCAGATAGTATCGGGCTTGTGGTAGGTTTTTTTGAAAATTTCCTCGCCCAATTCTTCCCTTATTTTATCCGCCTGAGTGCGGCTTCTTGTATCTGTCCAATGAATCGCATTGCGAAGGGGGGTGAAATCCTTATCACATACAAGTGAAGTATGTGTAGCAGAATCAAGTGCTACGGCTAAAATATCACCGCTGTCTATTCCGCTTTTATTAAGCAACGCCTTGCTGTTTTCGCAAAGAGCACTTATCCAGTCATCCGGGGACTGCTCGCAAGCGCCTGCTTCGGGATAAAGGGTCGGGTATTCAACCGTATTTTCGGCAATTATAGTACCGTTCGTATCTATAAGCG
>JAZQHX010000293.1:0-5564 GCA_045540835.1 Acutalibacteraceae bacterium
TAACAACACCGTATTTGTCATTTTCACCTCTCAGAACTGCCGTTTTAAGGGAAAAATCCAAAGTGGAATCAAAATTATCTAAATCACTCGGCAGATAAGAAAACGGAAACGCACCGCAATTTTCCCAGACAATTCTTATACGGCTGTCCACATTCTTAATATAATCAAGTTTCTCACTTACCGAGTTTGCGTGCAGACCGAATTGCAGTTCAATATCGGGATATTTTTCATAGAAAAGCTTAGCTGTATTATTGACAAAATCAGTAACAGCTTCTGCTATTAAAACTCCTTTTATTTTTTCCTGTCTAAGCTCAGTAAAGGACTGAAAATAGATACCGTCCGCTTTAATATCGGCATATTCCTTTTCGTACTTTAAAAATATATCCCGACGTTTGTCATCCATGTTTTCAAAACTGAATTCGTCGCATTTTACATCCCAGCCCCAGGCAAATCCCCATATAACCTTTATACCGCACTCGTGCGCATATTTTACTACCTGCTTTGCATTAACGGGTACGAAATCGTTCCAGATTATAAGGGTATTCATTTTAAGCAAAAGCATATTATCGATATAGCCCTTATAATCGTATATCACGTGACCCCAAGTCCAAAGCCCCCGTTTTTTTACCGACGGATATGACGAATACTCAAAATCGGGAAGTACCCTTTCAAAAGGGTTAAGGCAATACCTATCAGGGTCATGCGGAAACTCATATTTTAAAATATATTTGTTATAAAAATCAATACAACCGTAAAGCAGACCGTTATCATCATAGCCCTCAATTATAACATTTCCGTTTTTTACGCTTATATAGTACTCCTCGTTATGACTTAAAACCGCTTCCGAGTTTTCAGCTATATAACAGTTATCGGATTTTTTGCCTATATAAATGCAGGTGTAGTCCGATAAATCCATTCCGTTTTCATACTCCGTGCAGATTGGATATTCTCCTGTATAGTCAAGCAAAAACTGACTTAAAAGCTCCATAGCCTTAACCGTCACATAGGAATCGTTATTTCCGTAAACCAAAGCAATTTTTTGCATAAAAAACAACCCCTTTAAATACATTATAGCATTTATGTATTTAAAGAAGTTGTACTGTATTACCTACAATTTAGCATTATTTTGACTTTTTCGGTATTTAATCGGACTTAAACCCGTACATTTTTTAAAACTGCGTGTAAAATAGTTTGCATCGGAAAAACCGCAATCCACCGCTATGTCAATTATCTTTTCTCTACTGCTTTCAAGCCTCTCCTTAGCTCTTGAAATGCGGTACATATTCAAATAATTTGAAAAAGCTACACCAAAATTATTTTTAAAGCTTCTGCAAAAGTAGCTTTGGGTATAAAAAAGCTCCTTTGCAATACTTTTTGAGGTCAGATTTTCCGAATAGTGGTCGGCTAAATATTCCAAAACTGTTTTAGAGAATATTCCGTCCTTACATCTGTGCTTGTTATCACGTATAAGCCCTTTGTTAAGCAATACAGAAAAAATCAAAGACACATAGGCTGTGGTATCAAAAAGCAAGGATTCTTTTTCATTTTCTACCGCTTGGTAAATCGCTTCAAAATACTGCAAAATATCCGTTTTACAGCTATCAGATAACGACAAAACATTCTCAACCGCCTTTACGCCGTCAAGCAGGTCTTGCCTTATCCCCTTATCGGCAATAAGCGAGCAATCGAAGCAGATGCATTTGTGATAATAGTCGCTGTCACTGCTAACGTTTACAGAATGAACTTCAAGCGGATTTATAAAAAACAAGTCCCCTGCTTCAGCTTTAAATTCCTTATCGGATATTTTTATAACCGAACTACCCTTTATAATGCAAAGCATTTCAATTTCATTATGTATATGCGCATTCGTAGGTGTAAAATCAACCGTCTCGCTTATGGCAACAGGTGCTTTACCGTATCTTTCCTTAAAAGAATCGTTGTACATACCCTCACCTCTTTAATATATAATATAGCATTTTACTTTAAACTTTTCAAGAATTATAAATGCAGGAGCTATCGTTAGCGATAACCCCTGCATTTTGAATCAATTTTTAATTTTATTTATTATAAGCTTTCTTACAAACAATAGCGCTATAACCGTAAAAATCAAGCCTATAACCGATACTGCCTGCTGAGCGTAAACATTTATACCGAATATAGAATTATTACTGCTTTGTATAAGTGAAATAAGCGGACTCACAATAAGGGTGGTAATAAAACCTACCGTGCCTGCCGCCGCCTGACATACAGCCAGCGAATCGGAGCGCTTTTCGTAAGGAACGTAATCGAAAATCATATTGGTAAGCGCACTGTTGATTCCGCCCATTGCACAACCGTGAAAAGCGTAATAAAGAATAAACATTATTTTTCCGTTTGAGGGTACGGCAAAAATCACGCATATATACGATATGCCCAAAACCAAAAAGCACTTTTCAATCATATTTGCAAAGGACTTTTTATCAGCATATCTTCCCCAGAATTTAGAGACAAGTATTCGCACAACACTACTGAATATGGTAAGAATTGATACAAATTTAAGACTGAATCCGAGCTCGTTTATCTGGTAAGTGCCGTAAAACGGAATACAAGCGTAATTTCCTATATAATAAATAACAAATACCGCCGTAACCTTTAAGATATTTTTATTCTTTAAAATATCCTTTATATTCTCACGCAAAGAACGGCTGTTTCCCTGCGGTAATTCCTTTTCGACCGTAAGTACCATACTTAATGTATGTAGCGCCATAAGCAAAAACATAACCGCCGCCATAATTATAAAGGCGGTCTTTATATTGCCGTTTTCAGCAAAACTGTCGGTTATAGCCCCGCAGGCATAAGAGAAAACCATTCCTGCTATCAGTGATACTATTTCCTTGTTTGCGGTGAAATTTCCTCTGTCGGAATCGTCCACTAAGGACATAAGCCAATTGATTTTTTTAGGGTGTGCGAAATTATAAATCAAGTATGCCAAAAATACCGAACAAGTAAATAAAGCGATTTTTGCGGTTTTTGGCAGGTCAAAAAACGGTATTATGTATAAAATCATAAACAAAAGCTGATTTATAATGCTGAGTGTTATTACAATACCCTTTACCCTTTTGCGCCTTAAGGCTATCGACAAAAGCTGAAAAAGACAGCCTAATGATATTACCGAGGAGAGTATTCCCGTAAGACTGTCCGAAAAGCCGAGTTCCTTTGTTAATGTAGCCAAAAAAGAGCCTGCAACCAAAATGGAGATTAAGTATTCAAGCATTGCTTCAAAAATGTACATTATTTTTCCTTTTTTAATGGCAGAATCAGTTATTTCCATATAATCATCCCTTTTCGTTGGAATGATAGCATATTAAAATTCTTTTTTCAACTAAAAACCTTACGAAACTTTTTCGGAAATTGTTGACTGTATATTTTAAATGTTATAAAATGGTATGGGTGATGTATATGACTATGAAAGAGTTAGCAAAGCTATGCAACGTTTCGGTATCAACCGTATCCAAAGCATTTTCCGATGCCGAGGATATAAGCCATGACACCAAGGAGCAGATTTTCAAAATTGCAAAGCAACACGGCTGTTACGGAAAGTTTTATAAACACAAATACCCCAAAAAGATAATTGCAGTTATCTTTCCCGAGCTTAAAAGCAACTATTACTCCGCCTTTGTTGAAGAATTGCAACGATTGATTGAAGCGGATAACGGTATATGCATTATTTCGGCCGATGATTTCAGTCCCGAAAAGCAGTCCGAGCTTATTGAATATTACGCTTCGTTTCTAAAGGTGGACGGTATTATTGTTTTCGACCTTCGTAAAGAACTTAAAAAAGGCTATGATACCCCCATAGTTTCACTTTTTACAACTACCGACTTAAGGGTTGATTCTGTTAATACGGATATGAAATCGGCTATAAGAGAAGCTGTAATGACACTTAAAGAATACGGCCATAAAAAAATTGCTTTTATAGGCGAAAACCATACCCTTTCAAAAGCGGATTATTTCAGGGTTGCGGTCTGGGAGTATCTGAAATATGAAGCTGTAACCGTAAAAAGTGACGAGCGCTTTGAAAAGGCAGGAATTGACGGCGTAAAGCAATTACTATCTAATAAATGCGATTTCACCGCAATTATATGTGCTTATGACAATATCGCTTTCGGTGCAATAAAGGAGCTTAAAAAACAGGGCTTTAAAATCCCCGAAGATATATCGGTTATAGGAATTGATAATATATCCTCTGCCGAATTCACCGAAACAGCACTGACAAGTATTGACACAAAGCATACCGATATTTGCAGTATAGCCTTCGACCTGCTCCAGAAAAAGCTTGAAAATAAATACTTTAAGGCAAAGCAAAATATTATAATAAAACCGCAACTTATAATCAGGGAAAGTATACGGAATATAAATAAGCAATGAGCTAAAAGCTTTTTACTAATGGGAAGTAAAGCATTTGCATAGAATTTTTACTGTGGTATAATTAAATTAAAAAGGAAGTAATGATATGCGACTTAAAATTTTAGTAATAATAATTGAAAAAATATTTGGTTTAGTAAATAAAGACAAGGAAAAGCCTGCCGATATGTTTTTACCTGACCGACTATTAGCAATTGCTCTTGTCTGTTTGGCAGGAGGATCCGCTTGTGGTGTTCTTGCAATTTTCGATTTTGCAATATGGAAAATTATGGTTGCCGCTTTTGGTATCATATTTGGTTTTTTTGCTGTGATATGTTGGAAAAACCAATCTATCAATATAATATCCGACGAACAATTTACATATACAACTATGTTCGGCAACACCCGCACCTATTCCTTTTCCGATATTAAAGGGGTTCGCAAAAACCGGGATTCTTTAACATTATTTGTAGCTGACGAAAAAGTACATATTGAGTCTATGGCTATTTTAAGCGACCGATTGATACAACTCATTGACGATTCTTTAATGTACGATGCAACATATCTTAAAATGTCCACTGAAGAGTTGTCACAGCTATCCGATGACGAGCTGTTTGATGCCGTATGGACACGCACAGAAAAAGCTGTTTCAACTAAAGAGGATTTGTTAGAGGGATTTAATTTTCTTAATGAGGAGCAACGCATATTTTATGCGCTTTACTATTTAGAAATGGAAGTTAACAACGGTGGCCTTTGTCAGTTTTTTGTGAACTCCAGCCGTATCGTCGCACCTTTTGTTAGTGAATATATGGAAATTATCGGAGCGAGAGAACACAAAGAATTATACGATACATTTATTGAAAAACATAAAATCGACATCAGCGACCTTTCCTCGTTCGATACCGAGACCATAGATGAATTTCAAAATCAATATGAACGCTACCCGTTTGACGAATATGACGATGCATTTTACGAATTAGAACCTTTGCAAAACCATTTAACCGAATTTATCAAAGGTCATATAGAAAAATTCTGAATTGCAGTTAAAAGATTTACGTAAGGTGATAGTTTTGTAGATGAATTTATTGCCCATACCAAAGGCTCCCTCGGCGAGGGAGCTGTCAGCGAAGCTGACTGAGGGAGTTTGATGCAAATAATTGGCTTAAGAATTTTGAACGTAG
>JAZQHX010000294.1:0-3561 GCA_045540835.1 Acutalibacteraceae bacterium
CCGAGGAACACAGAGGGAAAGGGTATTGTGCTAAAACCTTAAATTATTGTTTTAATGATATTGATAAAATGAAAGATGCGCCTCTCGCTCTTTTCTGCACGGCCGGAACAATTGAACTTACAAATTTATATAAAAAATACAACTGGATACCCGCTATATGCGGCAATGACAGAGGACCTTTATACCGACCTGTTGGCAATAGCCCTAAAACTTTTCAGGAATTTTGCAAGCAATACTATACCGAAACTGATGAGCTGTTAGTCACCGATGCAACCTTTGAATGGAGAAATGAAATTGACTGCTTACTCAGATTTGCATTAATGGATAGCGGCGAAAGGTTTGGTATAAATGGAACGACCGATATTTGGCCGATAATATTAAATGAACCACAACGAGCCAAAATAATCCTGACCAAAGAAAACAAATGTGTTGGTTGGATGCTTGACGACAAAATTCAAATTCATCCGCTATATCGTAATATTAAAATCACAACTAAATAAGGGTATTATATCAGTTGATTGAGGTTTTTTGTGATTTTATCGGCAAATTTTACGGCATTTTCGTATACGGGATTTATCTTTGAATACAAATTAGTTGTAAAAACAGTTGTAACATCAACACCTCTGAATACGTTGTGTCAAAAAAATGGTGTTTTGTCAATATTTTTTCTTTTGCTTATCAAATTTGTAGTTTCTCGCATAAAGCAATAGGTCTGCACCAACCATTATAAAATTGAGCACATAAAAGAAAAGGACATACCATTTATCGGCAATAGCCGTCATATAGCTTTCGTTTACCAGCTTTGAGGTTATTCCTGCTATGTAGCCTATAAATATGAGCAACAAAAACCACAGACTTTTGCCCTTTGTTGTACCTGCCTTATAAGATTTAATAACATTCAAAGGCCAAGAAGCACCAAAAAGAACTATCATAATAATTTCAAGAAATTCTGACATAAAATTACCTCACTTTTAAAACTTAAAATATCCTCTAAAATTTTAGGGAACACCTTTGCGGTGTTCCCTTTCTAATCAATTCATTTTCTCAATATCGGCAATGCTATCCTCAATCATTTTGATTTTTTCGAGAACTTTTGCTAATTGAGCTTTCTGCTGTTCAACCAAAGCTGCAGGAGCTTTTGCCACAAATCCGGGATTATTAAGCTTCTTCTCAAAAAATTCCTTATCCTCGTTAGCCTTTTTAAGGTCTTTGTTAAGGCGTGCTATTTCGGCTGTGAAGTCAACAAGCTCCTTCATAGGCATATAAACGGTAGCGTCGTCAGTAATTACACGAACGGCACCCTCGTTATCAAAATTGTCACCAACCTCAACCTCAGAAGCATAACCCAATCGGCAGATGTAAGCAGTACCTGCAAGGAAGGTATCCTTATGAGCAGTCGCAATCTGAACCTTAGCTTTACGTGAGGGCGGAACGTTCATTTCGGCTCTGCGGTTACGTACAGCCTTAATAACGCTCATAATTCTCTCAAAGTCGGTTTCCTCTGCCTTGAATTCAAGGTCATTTTTGTACTTAGGCCAGTCGGTTACCATAAGTGCTTCGCCATTATGCGGCATTGACTGCCAGATTTCCTCTGTAATAAAGGGCATAAAGGGGTGCAAGAGGGCTAATGTATTTGTAAACACATAGGTAAGAACGCTTCTTGCAGTATTTTTAGCGTTGTCATCCTCACCGTTTAAGCGTGACTTACAGATTTCAATATACCAGTCGCAGAATACGTCCCAGATAAAGTCATAAAGCTTCTGAACGGCAAGACCCAGTTCGTACTTTTCAAGGTTTTCGGTAACCTCAGCAACTACGGTGTTATACTTAGAAAGTATCCACTTATCCTCAAGTGCCAAAGCAGAAGTATCAAGCGGTAAAACCTCGTCTGAATCGAGATTCATCAAGATAAATCTTGCCGCATTCCAAATCTTATTTGCAAAGTTACGGCTGGCTTCAACACGCTCAGGAATATAACGCATATCGTTTCCTGGGCTGTTACCGGTAGCCAAAGAGAAGCGAAGTGCATCTGCACCGTATTCGGCAATAATCTCAAGAGGGTCAACACCGTTTCCTAAAGATTTTGACATTTTTCTGCCCTGAGAATCCCTTACAAGACCGTGAATAAGCACGGTATCGAAAGGAACCTGACCTGTCTGCTCAATTCCTGAGAACATCATTCTCATAACCCAGAACGGAATAATATCATAACCCGTAACCAATGTGTTTGTAGGATAATAGTGCTTTAAGTCCTCTGTTTCCTCGGGCCAGCCCAAAGTTGAGAAAGGCCAGAGGGCGGAAGAAAACCAGGTATCGAGTGTATCGGGGTCTTGCTCAATATTTTTACTGCCGCAATGTGCGCAAGCAGTAGCTTCTGTTTTAGAAACGGTAATTTCACCGCAATCAGCACAATACCAGGCAGGAATTCTATGTCCCCACCAGAGCTGACGTGAAATACACCAGTCTTTGATATTCTCAAGCCAATGGAAATAAACCTTTTCAAATCTCTGCGGTACAAATTTGGTTTCACCGTTTTTAACAGCATCTATTGCTGGACCTGCCAATGGTTTCATTTTAACAAACCACTGCTTTGAAACCTTAGGCTCAACAGTAGAACCGCAGCGGTAGCAGGTACCTACATTATGGGTGTAATCCTCAATTTTTACGAGTGCACCCTCGGCTTCTAAGTCAGCAACAATTACCTTTCTTGCCTCGTATCTGTCCATTCCTGCGTATTTAGGGTAATCCTCAACGATTTTAGCATCGTCGGTCATTACATTTATAACAGGAAGATTATGGCGAAGACCTACTTCAAAGTCATTCGGGTCATGTGCAGGAGTGATTTTAACAACACCTGTACCAAAATCCATTTCAACATAATCGTCTGCAACAACGGGGATTTCACGGTGAACAAGGGGCAGAATAAGGGTTTTACCAACCATATCCTTGTATCTTTCGTCATTGGGGTTAACAGCTACTGCAGTATCGCCCAAAAGGGTTTCGGGACGGGTAGTAGCAAGCTCTAGGTATCCGCTACCGTCCTTGAACGGATAGCGCAGATGCCAGAAATGACCTGCCTGCTCCTCATATTCAACCTCGGCATCGGAAATAGATGTCTTACAATGAGGACACCAGTTGATAATTCGCTCGCCTCTATAAATAAGACCCTTTTCGTAAAGTCTTACAAATACTTCATTTACAGCCTTATTACAGCCCTCATCAAGTGTGAAACGCTCTCTGTCCCAGTCACATGAAGAACCCATCTTTTTAAGCTGTTCTATAATTCTGCCGCCGTACTGCTTTTTCCATTCCCAGGCACGCTCTAAAAAGCCGTCACGACCAATATCGGCCTTTGTAACGCCTTCTTCCTTCATTTTTTCAACAATTTTAGCTTCGGTAGCTATTGAAGCGTGGTCTGTGCCGGGAAGCCATAAGGTATCAAAGCCCTGCATACGCTTAAAACGGATAAGAATATCCTCCAATGTGTTGTCAAGGGCGTGTCCCATGTGGAGCTGGCCTGTGATGTTCGGTGGCGGTATAACAATGGTGAAAGGCTCTTTT
>JAZQHX010000295.1:0-7598 GCA_045540835.1 Acutalibacteraceae bacterium
TCCATATTTCACAGATTGCTAATAAGCATATTGCTAAGCCTCAGGACGAGCTTACTGTTGGTCAGGAGGTTGATGCAAAGATTACCGCTATCGACTTTGAAAAGAAGCGTGTAAGCCTTTCTATCCGTGCTCTTTTAGAGCCTGAAGTTAAGGAAGAAGAAGCTCCTGCTGCTGATGTTGCTGACGAGGTTGTTTACGAGGCTACCGAGGAGAACGCTCCCGAGGTGCAAGAAACAGTTGAAGAAGCACCTGTAGCTGAGGAAGCTCCTGCAGAGGTTGTAGCAGAAGAAACTGCTGAATAATTACTGAATTTTAAAAGCGTGATGTTTTTCTGAACATCACGCTTTTTCTTTTATAAAAATATTAAATTTTATTCACTTCTGAGTGAAGTTACGGGGTCTTTTTTGGCGGCAATTCTTGACGGGAACAAGCCTGCAATCAAGGTTAATAGCATACTTATTACAACAAGAATAACGGCGCCGTTTATTGGCAGATATGCGAGATTTTTAATATCTGTAAGCATTTCGATAATATAATTTGCAGGTATAAGCAATAGTAGCGTTACTATAATTCCCAATGCACCCGATACAAAGCCTACGATTAAGGTTTCGGCATTAAACACACGGGAAACATCACGCTTGGAAGCACCCATTGCACGCAAGATTCCTATTTCCTTGGTGCGCTCAAGTACTGAAATATAGGTGATAATTCCAATCATTATAGAGGAAACAATAAGCGAAATACTAACGAAAGCAATTAAAATATAGCTGATTGCGTTAATTATGGTTGTGACAGCAGATAAAATCAAACCAATATAATCAGTATATGTGATTTTTTCATTTTCTTTTACATTTTTGTTGTATTCTGAAATTAAATCGGTAATTTTATCCTTGGCCTCAAAATCCTTAGGGTAAATATTTATGGTTTTAGGAACTGCTAAATCCGACACACCCATAAGCAACAAATTACCTTCATAAGTGGCGTCCTTGTTCTGAGATTCAAGTGCCTTTACAAAGCTTGAAACAATTTCTTCTTCGGTAATACCTTGCTGCTTCATATTTGCAATGTAAGCACCGTATTGCTGTTGCTCGGCTTGGGGCAGGGTAGAGATAAATTGCATTAACTCCTGATAATTTTTGATTTCTATTTTATTTTCAAATGGCAGACCTGTTAATATATTAGTCTCTTTATTTTCCTTTTGTGCTTTTACGATTTCGCTTGCATTGACGTTGTTAATAAGGGTTTCCATAAGCTCCTTTTTATAGCCTACAAAACCGCTGTTCTGGCTGGCAACCGAATCATCACTCGGGCAAAGGATGCCAACAACCTTAATTTCGATTGCATCCTTAAGCTGAGTTTTAATGAAAAGCTCGTCTTCGGTTTTATCGCTCCAGGTGCCGTTTTTATTCTTTTCAAAATAATTGCTGTTTACAAGAAGCTTGAATTTTAAATTCAAAATTTCATCATAGCTATATGAGGTCTGCTCTGTGGCTTCTATTTTTTCGCCTTTCATAGCTTTTTTCATCATTTCTTCAAGCTCTGCAGAATCTTTGAGTCCTAAAGAATAAAGTGTATAATCGCTTATCTGATTGTCACTGTTTACAACAATTACAACCTCATTAAAGCTTTCAGGAAAACGACCGCTTACAACATTGTATTGTTTTTTAAGGAATTCTGTATCGTCAAAGAGCTGATGCCATACCTCAGTATTTGACATCATCTGTGATTGCATCGGATTGGAAACAGCGGTGTTATTTTGGGTTGACATACCCATTCCCGACATAAGGTTGTTCATAATCTGGTTTGGGTTAATGTGCTCACCGTCTACGGTGTAAATATTCATAGGTGTAGCATACGAATACTCGATTTCACTACTGTATTCGTCGAATTCCGGTTTGCTTTCAATATGCTTTTTGAAGTTTTCAAGGTTGTTAACCGAAATACCGTTTACCATCATAGACATAATTTCGGTCATAATATTGTTAGAATAAATCTTGTCAGGCTCTTTATTATCGCCACCTTTATTTTCACCCATAAGGTTGTTAGTAAGACTTGACATATCCATTCCGGCTTCTTCAATAGTTATAGGATAGCTTGATAAGGTTTTTTCCTCAACACTTTGTATATAAGCATTGACACCGCTCGAAAGAGAGAGAATAAGGGCTATTCCTATGATACCGATTGAGCCTGCGAACGAGGTTAGAAAGGTTCTCGCCTTTTTAGTCATTAAGTTATTAAGCGATAGGGAAAGGGCTGTAAAAAAGGACATAGAAGGCTTTTTCTCACGCTTGGATTTATCCTTTTTATTATTATCATCCGAACCTTCTTCGGTTACATAAGGCATTGTGTCATCGGTCACAACTCCGTCAAGCAGTCGTATAATTCTTGTGGAGTATTCCTCTGCTAAATCGGGGTTATGTGTAACCATTATTACAAGACGATCTTTTGCAATTTCCTTTAACAAATCCATTATCTGAACCGAGGTTTCGCTGTCAAGCGCTCCAGTGGGCTCGTCGGCTAAAAGAATATGCGGATTATTAACAAGTGCACGTGCAATAGCTACACGCTGCATCTGACCGCCTGACATCTGGTTGGGCTTTTTGTTCATCTGGTCGGCAAGACCAACTTTTTCTAATGCCTCTTTAGCACGTTTTCTGCGTTCGGCTTTTGAAATACCCGAAAGGGTGAGGGCTAACTCAACATTAGAAAGCACGCTTTGATGTGGAATAAGATTATAGCTTTGGAAAATAAATCCGATTGTATGATTGCGGTAGTTGTCCCAATCTCTGTCTTTATAAAGCTTTGTGGATTTTCCATCAATAAAAAGGTCGCCGTCTGTATATCTGTCAAGACCACCAATAATATTAAGAAGAGTAGTCTTTCCGCAACCTGACTGACCGAGAATTGATACAAATTCATTTTCTCTGAATTCAAGATTTATGCCCTTTAAAGCCTCAACCTTGCTGTCGCCGGTCGTGTAATCTTTTGTAATGTTTTTTAATTTTAGCACTAAAAAACCAAATCCTTTCGTTTTCAACATTTTACTAACAAAACTATTATACTACATTTTGGAAATAAAATATATATAAATTGTAAAACTTTAAAAAATAATTGATAAATTCATAATAAAATGGTATAATCAAATAAATATAATTTATTGAAAGGTTAATGGTAATGGATAAGATTTTTAAAAAGTTACTTATTTTTCTATCTTACCTTCTGATAATAACAACTGCCATTATGGTATTTGCTATTCCGCCATACATAAAATCCGATAAAATAGTGGATTTCTTTTCTTCGGCTTCAATTGCTGAAACAATCAGGAATATGGAACTCAATATGACCTCCATAATTTATGTGAAAAATAATAAAGGTAAGTGGGTTGAATATCACAGATTGCACGGCGACGAAAACCGAATCTGGGTTGATATGGAAAAAATTCCCGAAAACCTTAAAAATGCCTTTATTGCTATTGAGGATGAAAGATTTTATACCCATACGGGTGTTGACTGGAAACGTACCTTAGGTGCGGCGGGCAATCTATTGTTTAAATATGATGATACCGAATTCGGCGGTTCTACCATTACACAACAGTTGATTAAAAATGTTACGCAGGATAACAGCCGAAATGCTGACAGAAAATTCAGAGAAATTGTCAGAGCAACACTTGTTGAAAAGCACCTTGATAAGGACGAAATATTAGAAGCATATCTTAATACAATTGCTTTGGGAAACGGTATAAACGGTGTTCAGGTTGCGGCAAACTATTATTTTAATAAAAATGTTGATAAACTCAGCTTACTTGAATGTGCCTGCCTTGCCGCCATTACCAAAAATCCTTCACGTTTTAATCCCGTTTCAGGTATGAAAGATAACAAAATACGCAGAAATACAGTACTGAGCAAGATGCTTGAGCTTGGTATGATTGACGAAAAGGAATATAAAAAGGCTTATGACCGTAATCTTGTAGTCGATGATTCACAAAAGGTGAATTTTGAGGAAGAAATCAATAATTATTTTGTTGATACGCTTATAGAGCAGGTAATTACGGATTTGGCCGAAAAATACGAATGTGACGAGAATATTGCGTCTTCGATGCTGTATAATGGCGGATACAAAATATATTCTACTCTTGATACCGAAATTCAATCCACTATGGAAAAGGTATATCTTGATACGGATAAGTACTTCAGCCTTATGGGTGAAAACTTTGAAGGTGAGCAGGAACACGTTCAATCTGCTATGACTATTATGGATTACTCGGGTCATATTATGGGTATTGTAGGCGGAGCAGGTGAAAAAAAGGTAAATCGTGGACTTAACCGTGCTACAAATTCACCACGTCAACCCGGTTCTACCATGAAACCGATTGGAGTTTATGCTCTTGCAATAGAAAATGACCTTGCGCACTATACTTCAAGAATAGTTGACGAGCCGATTGAGAATTATTATCCTGACGGCACTAAAGGTCCTAAGGAATGGTACGGTTATTATAAAGGCTCGATTTCCCTTGATTACGCAATAAGAAAATCAGCTAACACCATTCCCGTAAAGCTTTTAAAGGAAATTGGTATTGACAAGTCATACAAATTCCTGAAAAATAAACTTAATTGTAAGCACTTAACCAAGGCCGACAAGAATTTATCTTCGCTGGCTTTGGGTGGTTGTACCTATGGTATGACAACTACCGAATCGGCGGCGGCGTATGCGATTTTCGGTAATCAGGGAGTATATCACAAACCGACAACTTATCACAAAATTGTTAATGTTGAGGGCGATATAGTACTCAAATACGATACAAAGGGAAGCCGTGCTATCAGCAAGGATACGGCGACTATAATGAATCATCTGTTGCAGGGTGTAGTTTACGGTAGCGAGGGTACAGGTGGCGGTATAGCCGGATTTAATTATTCGATGAAAGCGTATGCTAAAACCGGTACTTCGAGTGAATCCAATGACCTTTGGATGGTTGCAGGTACACCTTACTATGTCGGCTCTGTATGGTATGGCTTTGATAAACAGCAGGAGGTTAAGAGTACATCTGCCGCCGCTACGGTATGGCGAGATATAATGCGTGTAATTCACGAGGATTTAGAGCCTAAAGAATTTGTTGATAGTGACGGTGTATATAAAAGCGGAGTTGGCTATTATAAAAAGGATAGCAATCCGGATAATGTAATTTACTACAACAGCGACACTTCTTCAGATGATAAATCTTCTTCAAGCTCGTCTTCGAGTTCTTCAAAACCTAACGGAAGTAGCAATAGCAGTTCTACCGATAATTCTAATCCGTCGGATACCACTTCTTCAACTCCATCCGATACTTCTTCTGATACCACAACAAGCTCTGGAACGGACAGCACAGTATCAACACCGTCTGATACATCTTCGGGTGGCGAAACGGAAAGTTCAACTCCGTCTGCGCCCGATACTTCGCAGACACCTTCGGCACCTACCGATTCGTCATCTTCACAAACACAATCAAGTGCTGCGCCGTAGATTATCGGCATAAAAACAGCCCCCGAAGCTTTAAACTTCGGGGGTTTAAAATTTGTAGATGTTTACTTAAAGAATAAAGGAAGCTTTTCCAAGAAAATTATATCGTCTCTGTCTGCGGCATCACCTTCGGCTAAAAAGGCGCAAGCGGCGGCTTCGGTAGCTCCTGCTTTTTTTACGAGCTCACGAACAGCAGTCAAAGATTCACCTGTACTTACAACATCGTCAACTATAAGTACACGCTTGCCTTTTATAAGGTTAACTTCAGATTCACCTAAATAAAGCTTTTGCTCTTTTTGGGTAGTGATTGATGTGACCGATACTTCAATAGGATTGCGCATATAAACCTTGACACCCTTGCGAGCTACGATATAAGGTTTTTCGGATTGCCTTGCCATTTCGTAAGCCAAAGGAATGCTTTTAGCTTCGGGTGTGAGTATATAATCAAATTCAGGAACTTTTTTAAGTAATTCTTCGCACCCTTTAACAGTTAACTCAACATCACCGAAAATGATAAAAGCGGCAATATCCAGCTTATCACTTACGGGGAATTTTTCGAGATTGCGTTCAAGTCCTGCGATTTTCATATTGTAATATTCAGACATATCGTTTACTCCTTAAGTTTGTAAAATTTTCACATCAGCCTGGAGGCCACTGGAGATTTCTGCGAGCTAACAGATGGAAATGAATATGATTTACAGTCTGTCCGCCTTGTTCACCGCAATTGTTTACTACACGGTAACCGTTTTCTAAATTTTCTTGTTTGGAAATTTTTGCTACTGCCTCAAAAACCTTTGCAATTAAACCGCTGTTGTCAGCATTTATCTCATCGGCTGATGAAATATGCTCTTTAGGGATAATAATTGCGTGGAAAGGTGCTTGAGGAGCAATATCGGCAAATGCGTAAACATATTCGTCTTCATAAATTTTAGTTGAGGGAATTTCGCCTGCAACTATTTTGCAAAATAAACAATCTTTCATAAAATCACCCTTAAATTTCAATTTCTAATCCGTCATACGATGGTATGAAACCATATTTTTCTGCAATAGGTTTGAAATCGTCATATACAGTATCAGGTCCGTTATGAGAATAATGGTTAAGAACAAATTTTGTATTCTTATCAGCAAAACCATTATCAATCATAAAATCACGACATTTAATGTTATCACCAAGACACATATGCATCGGATAATCATAAACCATCTTAGCTCCTGCAGTACAGTCAAGGGAAACAAGGTCAAATTTGATTTTTACTTTTCTAAGGTATTCTATTGTATCCTCTGAAAAGAAACCGGTATCGTGCGCATAAAGCATATTTTTTCCATTCTTTTCCACAATATAAATAAATGGATTATCAGTACCGTGGTGTGCTTTCAGTGGAGTGACGGTATATTCGCCGCACTTTATAGGTACAAATACATCTCTTGGTGAATATCGGATATATTTTTTATGCGATTCATTGTTAACATATTTTTCAATAGAAGTTTTAAGGTCAATACTTCCAATAACATCAATACCGTGCCAATCATCGGAATGGTGTGCAAAAATTCCGTTTTTTGTAAAGCTGAATTCGGTTGGATAAAAATGGTCGCTGTGATTATGTGTGATTAACCAATATTTAATATCCATAAGACGTATGTTGTATCTGTGAAAATTAGAATAAGTCTCGGGCGGCATATCAATAAGCATATCATTATCAATCAAGGCTTGTGACCTTGAACGTAAATTTTTGCCGCCGAGTTTTCTTGATTTTTCACAAACATCACAACAACAAAGTGTTGCTGGAATACCTTCACCGGCCGCAGTGCCCAAATACTTGATTTTCATTATATCACCTGATTATTATCCGATTTGAGCTTTAGCTATATCACAAACAGCCTTAATTGCGTCTTCGGCTTTAGAAATATCCTTACCGCCTGCCATAGCGCTGTCAGGCTTACCGCCGCCGTTTCCGCCAGCAATCTTAGCTATTTCTCTTACAAGATTACCTGCGTGAGCACCACTCTTAATTGCATCCTTACCACAAGCGGCACAGAAGGTCAGCTTTTCACCGTTTACAGCACCTAAAACAATAATCATATCATTGTTTTGGGCTTTGACG
>JAZQHX010000296.1:0-2651 GCA_045540835.1 Acutalibacteraceae bacterium
ATTGTACAAATATCATCTCTCATTTTTTCGACCTCTTTAAAAAATTATATTTACATTATAACACAAAAATTGTATAATTCAATGTATGGAGTGAAAAAAATGTATAATTATGAATCAAAAAACAACAATATTTATATTTCGGGGCTTGAAAATTTTGACCTTAAAAATACCCTTGATTGCGGTCAGGCTTTCCGCTGGGAGCCTGATGACAAGGGTGTTTGGTCGGGTGTAGCTCACGGTAAGCTTTTGCGCCTTACAAAGGACGAAAACGGCAGTATAATTCTTTTTGATACCACAGCCGACGATTTTGAAAATATATGGAAAGATTATTTCGATTTAGACCGCAATTACAGCGAAATTATAGAAGCTGTCAGCGGTAACGAGATTCTTAAAAAAGCGGCCGAATTCGGTCAGGGCATACGTGTACTCAACCAGGAGCCGTGGGAGACCCTATGCTCTTTTATAATTTCACAAAACAACAATATCAAGCGGATAAAAGGTATTATTAAAACCCTTTGTGAAACCTTTGGCGATAAAATCGATGGCGGTTACACCTTCCCCGAAGCCTCAAAAATTGCCGATTTATCGCTTGAGGATTTAAGCGTATTGCGTGCAGGATTTAGAAACAAATACATACTTGATGCCGCCAATAAGGTAGCAAACGGTGAGATTGATTTATCCTCACTTTCGGCTTTGCCGCTCGATTCTGCTCGTCAGGAGCTTATGAAAATCAAGGGCGTTGGCCCAAAGGTTGCCGACTGCGCACTTTTATTCTCACACAAGCAGTCCTGCGCCTTCCCGAAAGACGTATGGATAAAGCGTGCCATGCAGGTTCTTTTCGGCGGCGAATTACCCAAAGAAGCCGAGCCTTATGCCGGAATAATCCAGCAGTACATCTTCTTTTATGCCAGAGAGACAAAACTTAATATTGAATAGATAATTAACACCCTCAAGACGAATCAACCGCCTTGAGGGTGTTGTGTTTATTATGCATATTTATTAACTTATACTTTACCAAGACATTTAAAATACAAAATTCACTTAACAACCTTAAACAAAATAATAATTCGTATCCCATGCAAGGATTGAGGAAAAATGTCTCATATACATTTTATAGTCATTCCTGATACTCAAAACCGCTTTCGGAATCGACAACAAATCATCAGTTCTATGGTAGCAGGAAATCAGCATTTTAGGCTTACAGCGTTTAATACTGTCACACCCACCCGTAATTGCGCCGACTTCCTCACCCTCAACGTCCATTTTAATATAGCTTACGTCTCTGCCGTTTAAAATGCTGTCAACCGTTACAAATTCTGTCTGTGTTCCATTTTCACTAATAACCGAATTTCTGCCTGAATTCATCGCAAAGCCGCCAACGCCGCAATAAGAGGATATGCATTTATTCAAAAGCTCAATTTTTTTCACATTTTCTGTATTTCTTACAAGCTTTTTGAATGTCTTTTTATCAGGCTCGACCGCAATAATACCCTTCCAGTCATTAACCCTATTCATAAAATCAGCTACAGTATCCCCTGTGTACGCCCCCAAATCGAGGAAAACTTCATTATCGTGAAGTTTAAAAAAGCTCTCATACGGCTCGTAAGGCTGTGTCTGGCAGTCGAACAAATACTCAATTTTACCGCTTAATTTATAATTCACTATATCAGTGAATGTCTGGCGGGATTTATCGTCCGCAAGTCTGTCATATACCGCTTTAAATTCCTCAAAATTGTTTTTAAAATAGCTTTCGGTAAAAAGTCCGCCGCCTATTACGGGTACCTCAGGTGCATACAGCTCCTGCTCGCTTGCTATCCTTTTAACATTGGCTATAACCTCGGGTCTACTGCTTCCAAAACACAAAAGCACTATCATTTCACCGAATTTTTCCTTTAATTCCTGATATGACGATATTTTAAAGCCGTGAAATTCCTTATCCCTTACAAAGCCGTCACTCGCAAAAACTCCGTTATACCTGATTCCCTTTTCTTCCAGCACCTTAATTATTTTATCCGCACCGTTACCCATTCCGTAAAGCACGATTGGTTTGTCCGTTTGTTTAAGGTACTGCCAAAGCTCTTTTTCTACAATTCTTTCCATTCTATTTCCTTTAAAAAAGAGTGTTGTCTCACTTGAATTCCAATGAGCCAGCACCCTTTTCACCTATTCATTATTTTCAAAAAACAGTACCGCACTGCCGTAATGTGCTTAAAATAACCTGCAATAAAGCAGGTGGGTTCCCGCCGTATGGTTTCGAGCTCCCTTCTTCCGAACTCGGCACAGCCGCGGGAGGTCTGCTTCCCCGCCATACGAGCTAAAGTCCCAAATTATAAAGTTGTAGGGTTATATAAGTCACGGTCCACGCACAGCACAGTACTTGTTTTTAATGCCAACTTAGTATACTTAGACACATATTTTCTGTACATTGAGATTACCACTATCAGCAAATACATTAGTTTTTTAATGCCAACTTAATCTACTTAAACACGCATTTTCTGTACACTGAGATTATAACTGTCAGCAAATACATTAGTTTTTAATGCCAACAATGTAGGGACAGGCGTCCTCGACTGTCCGTTTTTTTAGTTCCAACTTAGTATACTTAAGACACATATTTTCTGTACACTGAGATTACCACTATCAGCAAATAC
>JAZQHX010000297.1:0-2734 GCA_045540835.1 Acutalibacteraceae bacterium
ACCGCTTGGCCTCCGACTTATTCACCTTTCGTATTATTAAAAATATAATTATATCTTCCGTTATCATCCTCAGGCACAACCGGGTAGGCTGCGCTTTCATTATTCCAAGTTTTAGTACCAGCAGTTTTATAGCCTGTTTCCTTGCTATCACTGTAAACAGCTTTTGCTCTGAAGTCTGTGCACTCAACAAAACCAGGAGCGTTTACACGATTGGAATAAATTCTATAACTAAATTCATCGTTAATAAAAGCAGGATTTTCTGCAACGGTTGTTTCGGTTTCTTTTTTTGTTGTAACAGCAGTTGTTCCGTCACCGTTATCGGAAACTGTAACAGTTGTAATTAAAATACTGGTCGTTACTGTGCCGTCACCGTTATCTACTGTGCCCAAATCCTCATATTTGGTACTCTTAGCAGGAGCAGAATCAGTTTCAACATTTTCGGTAGAAGTTTCGATTGTTGTTTTAGTACTTGTATAAGCCGAAACACCGTTATAGGGTGTCCAAGTGTAGGAAGTATCAACAACTTCCTCTGCTACTGCATCTTCTGCAGAAACAACTCCTGCAAACATTGTAATCGCCATTATAAGGGTTAAAACTATTGCCAATGTTCTTTTTAAAGTTTTCATAATTAAAACCTCCAATTTATAATTTTTTGCCGAAATATAATTTATTCGTACCATCCCTCCCAATGTTTTTTATTATGGTCTTTTGCATAAAATTCAAGCTCATTTTAAAGATTTATAACTGCGCCCTTGTTCTGTACAGTATTTAATCTTCATAATAATCTTTTTTCTCATAAGTGAGCCTTTGGAACTCTGCAGGTGCTTCACCAAAATCGGGAATGTCAAGGAATTTGCCGTCCTGCAATGCAGATTCGTGTGCAATAAGACCGGGTATCATATATCTCGCCGCATCCCATGCATTGTTAGGCGGAAGTTTATTCTCAACCACCGCTCTTACAAAGTCATCAACCAAGAAAGGATGCGAATTGAAATGCGAATACGGCGGAATTTCACGGAAAGCTTTGGGGAGTCGGCTTCTGTCCTGAATCTTAGCAAAGCCCTCAATCGCAGGAACAGTAACGGGTGTGACAGCATCGTCCCAGGTAAGACCTAAAAGGCGTGGGTCAACCGTACCCTTGCTTTCGTCACCGATTTTCTTTTCATCATATTTTCCGTTTTTGAAATCCAAAAACCATTCAGGCATAAGCTGATCTGATACATATTCGAGATGTACCGGTGGCTCCTCACCCTTGCGATCAACAAATGGAGCTGTCTGGAAAATGTGATTGTCGGCAATACATTCGTATGCCGCCTGCTCACCATAAAAGCAGGTTATATATGTAGACGGTTTGTTAATTCCTACTCGGCGGAATTCGTTTATTCTTACAACTCCCCCACCCGACATACGGAATATTGCCGTTTCATTACTAAAGGGATTTTCAAAATCGTTCTTTTCCTCACCGAAAATATCGTCAGGATAATCGTCCCTGAGTCCAAGGCAGGAAACCTGTGTTGCGTACTGACCGATTGCAGAGAAAACCATTGAAATTGAGTGTGTCGGATAAAACATAGGCGGAATTCCTGCAACACGTCGCCAATTCTCTCCACCGCTACGTGAAAAGTCATCATACATCTCACGAATATCGTGATAATACTGCGCCTCGGCATAAACAAACTTACCAAACTCGCCGTTTTTATACTTCTCACGACAGAATATTGCCGCCGGATAATAGTAGCAGGTCTCACCCATCATATATACAAGCTTTGTTTTCTTTACAAGCTCTACTATTTCCCTAATCTCATCAATTGTACAGCCTATCGGTACTGCGCTGTATACATTCTTGCCTGCTTTAAGTGCCTTAATTACCATAGGTCCGTGCAAGTGACGCTGTGTGAAAATACCAACGCTGTTAATATCCTCAGCCTTTTCGAGCATTTCGTCATAAGAAGCGTAAACTTCAACACCCGGGTGGTCACGTTTGATTTCCTCACGGCGCTCCTCAAAAAGCTCCGCAATACATATTTTTTCTACATCAGGATGCATTTCAAAAAGACGAATAAAATCTCTTGAAAAAGCTCCATATCCTACAAACCCAATTTTAACCTTCAAAACCTTCACCTCAAAATGTCATATACCATAAGGATTCTTTATCTTTTTAATACATTCAACAGGAGTTATGCCAAACTTCTTCTTGAAGCTTCGGCTAAAATACGGCAGTTCATTAAAACCTACCATTTCCACAACCTCAGTAACCGAGTAAAGTCCGCTCATAAGGAAATTGTATGCGTGCTTGAGACGCAAATCGTTGCGATAGCTCACAGGTGACATACCTTTAAGCTTAGTAAAATTTCTTCGGAACGTTGTCTCACTCACAGCACATTTTCGTGCAAGCTCGCTTATTGGAACATTAAGCATATAATTATTTTCAAGCTCAACTATACCGTTATATATAACCGAGGAAAGTGAATAATTCTTAAGCTCGTCATAAGAAAACTGATAAATTAAATCCGCCAAAAAAGAATAAAAATGGGATTTTAAAACCAGTTCCCAGTTAGATGCGCCAAGATAATAAACTTCGTGCATTTTTTGGAAAATATCATAAAACTTATTATTGCGGTCACGGCAAAGAAGCAAAATATCGTCCGCCAACAAAATCTCGTTATTGTCGGTATCAAATATGTTGCAGTTAAATGCAATGTACTCCGCCTTTAGCCCCTCAACCCAGTAAGAT
>JAZQHX010000298.1:0-4575 GCA_045540835.1 Acutalibacteraceae bacterium
CGCTTGGCCTCCGACTTCTTCCAGATATTCACGGTAACGCTTTGCCATTCCGTTATAATTTGCATCCATATCATATAAAGGATAGTAGCCTACCGTTACTTCCATATCGTAAATATCTTTTGAGAAATAATCCAAATCCTGATAACTCCAGATAAATTGGGTTGTAGGATATGAATCGTATCCTCTTACATAAAACTTAGAATTTACGTTTGACCAGCCTGTACGGGAGTTACCAGCCTCGGCATTTATTTCTGCCGCAGCGGCACCGCTTTCAATAATTCCCATAATAGCGTTGCCGGCTGACTGAACTGCACCGAAAACGGGTAAATAAATCTGCTCGTTTTCTATGAGAATTTCAGGCTGAATACGGGAAGCGTCTTCACCGTATACCGCAGCCGAATATTTACGGGTAGAATCGGCATTCTCTTCAACATTCATAAGTGCTCCCGAACCCGACGGTATCATAAGGTATGCACCCGTGTCGGTATTATTTGCAGAAGCTAAATAAGGCGCAATTGAGAATGAAATTAAATCAAAATCGCCTGCTTCTACAATTTCTTTTGTCTTTACCGTAACCGCAACCGAATCTTCACGCAAGGTATACACAACCGGAACGGATATGCGGTAGTTATCAAAATGATATGTAACCTTTATTCCTTTATCGGTTTTCTCGCTTGCTATTCTGCCGTTTTCAACACATTCCTGATAGCCACGCAGTTCGTCCTGCTTCATAGTAACAGTATTAACAACAGATATATTCAAGGTTGAATTAACCGTGGCACTACTGCCACCCTCGTTCAAGTATTCATAAGGTATACTTGACCATATCTTTTCATTTTTGAGGCACTTTAAGCTTACGCATTTATTTTCATCGTCCCATATAAGCTCATAATCGGAATTACTGTCTATTACTCCCGATTCAGTCGTGCTTATGGGTGAATTTACGTCATAAGGTACTTTAGCCGTCTTTTTGCAAGCCGTAAGACCTGCAACCAGTAACAACACCATAATAAGGGAAACTGTTTTACGCATCATAATTCAACTCCCCTTTCTACCTGAATGCTAATTCCATATAAATGGCGTAAATAAAATTCCAGAACTGCTGGAGCAGTACAATAATCATAAACACTATAAATATTACTAAGAACATACCGAAAATCGTTATTGCAAAGGTAAGCAGGAATTTCGGGAAAGTAAATTCATGGGTAGCCATCATAGCTATACTTAACAGATAGAAGGTATACATCAATACAATCACGTATATCGCATCCATAAAGTCTCTTCCTGAAAGCGGAAGGAAGTGTGATGATATTACCCTTATAAAGGTGTAAAGTATCAGCGGTATTAAAGCATACGCCGAAGCCGTGAAAACTTCACTCAAACGACCCTTGCCCTCAAACAATGCGCCTATAAGCCAGTTCATAACCGACCACAAAAGTATTAAACCTATTGTCTGAGCTATTGTAAATAACGTATTATATTCTCGCTGGGAAACATCTGTAAACAAAAATCCCGAAGCAGTATCCTCAAGCATACTTGAAATGTAAAACAATGCAGTTATAACCGAAGCTATTACAACCGAGCCGAGTTTTTTGTATTTAATTTCCTCAAATGCTTTAAACGGGTGTACCGAAGTGCTAAGTGCCGCCTTTAACTTCACATTTTTGATAATTGAAGTCTCACGCTTGCTCAACTTCACAATCAGTACAATAGCTCCCACAATCAGCGCTATTGCACCAATAAAAAACCATATAAAATTATCTGCTATAAAATTCTTGAAAAGCTGTTGATATGCTAAATCATAAACATTATAATCCAAGCCGATTTCGGCATATTCCAATGCTTTTTTATAGTCGCCGTCCTTATAGCTTGCCATTGCAAGACCTTTGTATGCGAGCTGATTTCCTCTATCAGCAGACAAAACATCTTCCCAGTATTCCTGTGCCTTGTCATAGTCGCCGTTAAGGCAAAGTCGCTGAGCCTTCATTAAAGCCTTGCCGTAATCGGTAGGACTGAAAACGGTTATAGATGCCGTTTCGGCATCGGAAACCAGAACATCTTCCCCATTAAGCGCAATAGATGTGGGATTCATAAAAAGACCTAACTGTACACCCTCACCTATACCGCCGCCGAATGCGGTAATCAGATTACATTCCTCGTCATATACATATATAAGTCCGTAGGTGTTTTCAAGTGCATACATATAACCGTTGCTGTCAACCGCAATAGATACGATATTCTGTGCACGACCTGCATTAAAGCGCTTGATTATTTCGTTTTCAAGAAAGTTTACCGACTCCGAGCTTACAAACTTACCGTCACGCTCTTTATGGAAAAGGATTACCGAACCGCCGGGGCTTATTTTAGAAATCTGACCTGTACCTACACCACCCGTACTACCTGTACAGGTAATCATATAACCGCTGTCATCAAAGCAAAAATCCACAAATGAATACGGCAATGTTTTAGCAGATACGGACTTTTTCTCATCATTACTTGTTATTAAATCCCAAAGATAGCTTAAGGTATCAAGTGCGGTAGCTTTTACTCTGTTAGAGCCGTAAAAGCCTATGAATTCGCCTTCTGGTGAATAGGTTAATGCACCGTAAAAGCAACCAAAGGAGAGTACATAATAAAATCCGTCAGGGTCCTTTTGGATAGAAGTAGGCTGAAATACAAAGTTATCGGGAATCAAGGAAGATTCAGGCTTTAGCCATTTTTCCTTTACATTTCCCTTCATATCCAGCACTAATATCTGTGAATTTTGTGTATCACACAGATAAATCTGTTCATCTATAACATAAATTCCTTTAGCCTCATAAAAATCCACCTGCATACCGTCTTCATCGGTTACAGTAATAGTTCTGTTAAAGGTGTAATCCGAATTTAAAACAGTTATTACCGAGCTTTCACCGCATAAAATGTAGATTTCGCCGTTTTCTGCACAGTAAATATCATTTATTTTATCAAAGCTTTCCTCAAGACCGTAATCCGAAGCTTTGATTTTTCGCTCAGCAATATATGCCTCACGTGAAATAATATTCAAGGTTGAAGAATCCGCCTCATCAATACGGGTAAAGCTTTCAGCAGTAACCGGAAACTGTAAACTTGTAATCAACATTACTACTGATAAAAGTAAAACAAATTTTTTGAATATTTTCACAGTTATCCTCCACTTTGTAATCATTCTTTGATTCCGGAACTGCTCATAGTTTCAATTACATTTCCTTGTGAAATCATAAATACAATAATTGGTGGCACCATAAGCAAAACGGTCAGTGCCATTGAGCTTCCCGTTCTTGCAATACCGCCTGCAGTTACGGTAGACACTACCTGTGGCAAGGTTTTAAGTTCCTCGCTCATTATAGTACCCGAAGGAACTATTGACCACATATCCCTGAAAGAGAATAACAGCAAGGTCATCCAGGCAGGCTTTACCATAGGCATAATTATCTGCCAATAAATACGGAATACACTCGCTCCGTCTATTCTTGCTGCTTCCAGTAAAGCATCAGGCACACCAACGTCTATAAACTGCTTCATAAGGAAGCAACCCATAGCGGAAGGAATAGCGGGCAGAATATATACCCAATATGTATCAATTATATTTAGCTTACTGAATATAAGGTACTGCGGAACTGCAAGTGTATAAGAATTATAAAGCAGCATAACCTGTACCAAAAGGAACAGCAGCTTACGATATTTAAGCTTTGATTTTGAAAATGCAAATGCAGCAAGAGAAGCCGCAATAATATGTAAAAATGTAGCTGATAAGGATACAAACAAGCTGTTAAACAAATAACGTGACATCGGGACCTGCAATTTGTTAAGCAAAGACGGTAAAATCATATAATTGCTAAAAGTAGGTCGCTTAACAAAAAATTGAGGTGGGAAAATCAGCAACTCATCCAAAGGCTTAAAAGAAGTAACTACACAATATATAAGTGGCAATACCGAAAATGCACCTGCCAATGTAAGAATAAGAAAATATAAAACATTTCCTGCGGTAGAACGTGTATATCTTTGATATTGCGAACGTTTTTTAGACATCAATTTCACCTCTTATAGCCTTATTTTGAATCTGATTTTCCAATAAGCTTCAACAATGCAACAACTACATAGCGGAAGAAAAGGATAACCATAAACAATATTACCGATATTGTAGATGCGTAACCCATTTCGTATCTTGTAGCACCAACATCAGTTATATAAGAAACAATAGTATCTACTGAGTTATTTACACTCGGGTATCCTGCAAGGGTGGTAACTATTGTACCAATAGAGAATACCGCCTGAATCTGCATAATCGCACTAAAGAACAAAATATCCTTCATTGAAGGCAGGGTTATGTACCAAAGCTCGTGCCAACGGGTTCTGATACCGTCAATAGCACCTGCCTCATAAAGCTCGGTATTGACATTCTGAAGACCTGCTATGTTTGAAAGGAATGAAACACCCATACCCATCCATAACTGGATAATCATTATAATTGTCATATTATACTCGGGATTTTTAAACCACTGTATAGGCTCGGTAGTAAGACCAAAGCTTATAAGGAAGTTATTGGCATAACCG
>JAZQHX010000299.1:0-3236 GCA_045540835.1 Acutalibacteraceae bacterium
CCTTCTTCCCTCACGCGGCGTTGCTGCATCAGAGTTTCCTCCATTGTGCAATATCCCCCACTGCTGCCTCCCGTAGGAGTCTGGGCCGTGTCTCAGTCCCAATGTGGCCGTTCAACCTCTCAGTCCGGCTACCGATCGTCGCTTTGGTGGGCCGTTACCCCGCCAACTGGCTAATCGGACGCGAGCCCATCTTACAGCGGATTTCTCCTTTGGTGAAAAGAGGATGTCCTCTCTTCACATCATGCGGTATTAGCAGTCGTTTCCAACTGTTGTCCCCCTCTGTAAGGCAGGTTGCTCACGCGTTACTCACCCGTCCGCCACTAAGTTAAACAAGAAAATCTTATAGCAAGCTATCTTCATTTCAGCGTTTAACTCCGTTCGACTTGCATGAGTTAGGCAGGCCGCCAGCGTTCGTCCTGAGCCAGGATCAAACTCTCTAAAATATTCTATCTATACGCCTAAGCGCTCAAATCTATCTTAGAGCATTCTCTGCTCATTTTCCAATACTGACTTTGTATTGTCCTTCGTACTTAAAGTACCTTCTTCTCTCGATTTCTCTCAAGAATTGTCGGGTCCTTATTATCGTCGTTGTTTAATTTTCAAGGTCCGTTTTGCGCCCGCTTTTTTAGAGCGCCTGATTATAATACCACAACCATCCCCTCTTGTCAACACTTTTTTTAAACTTTTTTTGAAAAAATTTTTGCTTGTTGTCGAACAGTCTCAAAAGTCACAACATCTTGTGGAAGATATGTATTTATCCTTATTTTTATATGAATTTCAATTTACATTTCTTAGGGTCTGCAGGCTCTGTAATATATATAAGGTAGTCCTCCTTGCCGCAATCTTCACATTCCATTTCTTCATCTGTTACCCTATTCGGTATGCCGAATTCCTTTTTAGGCAAATCGCCGTATTTGTTTTTATAACATTCCTTGCAAATTAATTTTACTATAAGCATATCGTCACCCTCTTTGTATTTATTTTGTATTCTAATTGTATCATATAAAACAGATATATGTCAATGTAAAATTAGAATACAAATAAAGAGGTGTGTTTTTATGCATAACGATTCCCTGAAGATTAAAAAGCGAGGCGACGATGGAAATCGTGTTATTTCCGTACGAATTAAGGAAACCACATTAGCAGAATTAGACCGAATTGCTACCGAAATTAATTATTCTCGGAATGAACTGATAAATCTTATCCTTGAACACGGAATTAAAAATATTGAAATCGAATAATTAAAACAAATGCGTAAGCCCAGACGGGCTTACGCATTTGCTGCTAGAGCGTATAATTATAGACTATTTTTAAAAAAATTCAAGTGAAATTTAATTTTATTAAAATTTTTGTTGACAATCGGACTTTGGTTTGATATAATAACCTGGCACGATAAATGCGAGTGTGCTGGAATAGGCAGACAGGCACGTTTGAGGGGCGTGTGTCAATGACGTACGAGTTCAAGTCTCGTCACTCGCACCAAAGTCCCAAAGGCGCAAGTCTTTGGGACTTTACTTTTTACTTCTTCACTCTTCACTAAATCCGCCTTTGGGGGCTTTGGAAGTAATAAGTAATATTGAAAGAGGAAAAAGTGTTTTGCAAGGCTCTGCCTTGCTTTTTTCTTTTTAGCAGTACAATAAACAAAGGTGATACTGTTGAAAGAAATTCCGTTATCATTGACTTTCTTTTACGGATATATTAAAATTAAAGGAGAGCATTCACATTAAAGGAGTATTTTATGATAACCTTTCTATATCCCGATTTTAAGAAAAAGGCACTGACCTTCAGTTACGATGATAACACTTATCAGGACCGTAGGCTCACCGACATTTTCAGAAAGTACGGGCTGTCTGCTACATTTAATATTAATACGGGGTCCTTTGGTAGGCTTGGTCATCTTGATAATCACGGCGGGTTTTACTGCGAGTACAACCGCATAGACGAGAGCGAGGTGAAAGCTCTGTATAAAGGCTTTGAAATAGCTTCCCACACGGTTGACCATATAGATTTAATAAAAGCAGAGCAGGATATTTTTGATTTTCAGGTGCAAAAAGACTGTGAAAAAATAGGAGAGCTTTGCGGGGTTAAGGCTGTGGGATTAGCCTATCCTTACGGGTGTTACAATGATGCCACCGCCGAACATTTAAAGGAGCTCGGCATACGTTATGCCCGCACAATCAGGGATACGCATAATTTTTCTTTGCCCCAAGATTTTCTTAAATGGCATCCCACCTGCCACGACCATGACCCGCAGGTAAATGACCTTGCAGGCGTTTTTTTAGATAATGAGCCGGAAAATTTAAGTGTTTTCTATATTTGGGGACATTCCTTTGAATTTGATAAAACCGATTCCGACCGTTGGGCGGATATGGAAACTCTTTGTAAAAAGCTTTCAGGTAAGGGTGATATTTGGTATGCCTCTAACCGTGAAATTTGCGACTATGTTTCAGCGGTGAGAAGTATTGACAGCTTTTCAGGTATCAATAATACGGGTATAGACCTCTTTTTTGAAAACGACGGTGTAAAAGGCATTTGGGAAAGCGGAAAGCAAATAATATAATCCAAGAATAAAAAAGGAACAAATATAATGAAATGCAGATTTGCCGATATAAACTACGATATAAGCAATATTCATAAGAGCATTGCCGAGAAATGCAAAGAATACTTTATTCCCAATGACGCAATTTGTGATGAAAAAATTGTAATAACAGCTGAAGATATTAATGCCGAAAAAAATGACTGCGGTTATTCACCGCAGTATCTTGAATTTATTGCCCTTTGCCGCAAGATTTCGGATAAGCTTCCTTTACACGGCGGTTTCTTGCTCCATTCGGCGGTTTTTGAAGTAAACGGCGACGGTATAGCTCTTTCTGCCGCAAGCGGTACGGGAAAAACCACCCATATGATGTTATGGCAAAAGCTTTTGGGCGAAGGCCTTACAATAGTAAACGGCGATAAGCCCTTTGTCCGCTTTTTGGAGAATGAACCCGAAACCCCGTACGCCTACGGCTCGCCCTGGAACGGCAAAGAAGGTTTAAGCTGTAACAAACGTGTACCGCTTCGCCATATCTGCTTTATAGAGCGAGCACAAGAAAATTCCTGCGAGCCTATCGGTGCAGACGAAGCGATTAATTTGTTATTAAAACAGCTATACATTCCGAAAGAGCCGGCCACGGCGGCAAGCGGGCTTGCGCTCACTAATAGGCTTATTACTTCCTGCAAGCTATGGCGCATAC
>JAZQHX010000300.1:0-11712 GCA_045540835.1 Acutalibacteraceae bacterium
TATAATGTGATGCTCAATCCCTCCGTCAACCTTGCGGTTGCCACCTCCCTTTAGGGCAAGGGAGGCAATCACACCGATTTTATTATTTATTATTTATTTTTTCTTATTTCTTATTTAAAAAACAAGCCATCGTGGTATAAGATATATGGTTTAGAACTAACTAATCCGAATTTAAAACAGTAATTTTTTAGCAATGATATACATATAATATATATTAAGGTAAAAAAGGGTGTAAGGGCAAGGGAAAAAATATATAATAATGTGCGGCGTTATTGGGCGGTTTGGAGGTTACAAACCGGGCGTTTAAATCGTTGATTCAGTGCCGATTTTTAAAAGTCAAGCCTTTTTTCGGCAAAAATATGCGATTTTTTTGAAAAAATTCACCCACGATATTTTGTGCTTTGGGTCTTGAAAACACCAAATATCCACCACTTTTAGTGCTAAAACTCGGTTTTTGAGCACTTTAAACCACCACTTAGTGTGATTTTTGTAGGAGTGCACAACATAAATGTCAAAAAATGGGTGAATTAGCAAATTTTAAAAAGGTTACAACGTTGTAACCTTTTTGAAACCGACATTTTTTTCGTCAAAGTTTACAAAACATACCCGTTTTCAAAACTTTGACATAGTGTAAAATATCGTATATAATGCCAAACGTGCTTATGAGGGCACTAAATCACTTGAGAAAAAATCTGATGGGTAAACCCCATTAAAGGAGTTATTGGATGATAGAGAAATTAAAGTATCACCTTACCGCCGTTATGACCGGTAAGAAGATGCGTATCGGTTGTATAGCAGTTTTAACTGCAATAACCATCGTAGCGGTTACTTTACTCAGCAGTTCCATTCACACTGTAGAAATTTTCGATGGAGAGACTACCTACACCGTACGCACATTGAGCAGAAACGCAGCGAATGCTTTTTCCAGCGTGAGCTTGAAGCAGGACGATTACAATATCGTTGAAACAAAGGTAAACGGAAGTACTACTTCAATTTCAATTGAGTACACATATCCTGTTTACATTACCAATGCTGACAAGATTACCGAGATTGAATTTGCAGGCGGCACCGTTAAAGATGCTCTTGCTCTTGCAGGATACACAGTTGATAAGTATGACTATGTAGAGCCTGCAGCCGATACCGTGATTGACGGTACAATGTATATTGACTATGTAAACATTGATTACGTTAAGGGTAGCTACAAAAAAGCAATACCTTACAAAACCAAGACCGTTTACTCCAATAAGACCGATAAGGGCGTTACAACTCTTACCGAGGGCAGAAAGGGAGTTAAAAAGGTTTTCTACACCGAAAAGCTTGTAAACGGTGAATCGGTTGAAAAGACCGTTACCTCTACAAAGGTAATCAAAAAGGCTGTAAATGCTAAAAAGGTTATAGGCACAAAAACTGTACAGGCAAGTGCACCTGTAGTAAATAAGAAGCCTAATAAGGCGGTAAACAGCGCCAGCAATGTTAAGACAATTTCTGTTTTAAAGGCACCTTTTGAAATCAAGCTTGACAAAAACGGAAATCCCGTTAATTATAAGTCAAAAAGAATTGCACGTGCCACGGCTTACACATACACCGGCAACAACTGTTCAACCGGAGTTGCTCCTAAGCCCGGATACATTGCAGTTAACCCGAAGGTAATTCCTTACGGTACAAAGATGTATATAAAGACAGCTGACGGAAAATATATCTACGGCTATGCAGTAGCGGCAGATACCGGCGGATTTATCAGAAACTATCCTACAGGTGTTGACCTGTTTATGACTACCGAAAGCGCTTGCGTAAGCTTCGGTGTAAGAAATGTAGAAATTTACATTTTGAAGTAAAAAACTACTTGATTTTTATTATGGCTTGTGCTATAATACTTTCAGACTTTAAAGAAAGGTGAGTGGGGAAACCCGCTCACTTTTGTTTTGCAGAGTGTTGATTTAAGGAGATGAAGTGATGGCATCTGCGGCAGAGAGGGTATATGCTCTTATAAAGGACACGGTCGAAGGCTGCGGCGTTGAGCTGTGGGACGTTCGCTTTTTAAAAGAGGGAGCTTCCTGGTATTTAAGGGTGTTTATTGACAAGAGTGAGGGTATAAGCATTGACGATTGCACCAACGTATCCCACGCAATTGACCCCGTTATTGATGAGGCCGACCCGATTGATAAGTCCTATTATTTAGAGGTTTGTTCTCCCGGACTTGAAAGGGAACTTGTGCGTGAGGAGCACTACACTAAAATGGTAGGCGAAAAAATTAAGGTAAAGCTTTATAAAGCGATAGACGGC
Organism: Acutalibacteraceae bacterium; assembly: GCA_045540835.1. Lineage (GTDB taxonomy): Bacteria > Bacillota > Clostridia > Oscillospirales > Acutalibacteraceae > UBA737. Next base: position 2,284 of record JAZQHX010000300.1, read on the forward strand.
GTAAAGGAATTTACGGGTGTTTTGAAAAATGTCGGTGAGGAAATCGTTATTGAAACCGAACAGGGTGACAAAAGCTTTACATTAAAAGAAATATCAAAAGCACATTTGTGTGATTTTGAATAACCTATAAACCTTACAATTTAACATTTATATTCGTGCTGAAAGGCACACCTTTAATTCCGAATTACGCATTCCGAATTCCGAATTAAAAGATAAGCACATTATAGTAAATTAAAGATAGATTAAAATTAGGAGGAATTGAGAAAAATGGCAAAGGCTAAGAAAACCGTAAAAGCCGAGGTTGATACCGCAGAATTTTTTGAGGCTTTAAGACTTATGGAGGAGGAAAGAGGTATTCCGCAGCAATTTATAGCAGAAAAGATTGCAGATGCTATTGTAGTTGCGGCACGTAAGGATTACGGCGGAAGCGATATTGTTTCCTGCGTAATAGATACCGAAAAGAAGTTGTTCAGCGTAACGGCTAAAAAGGAAATTGTAGACGAGGTAGAAGACCCCTTTACCCAGATTTCCAAGGAAGAAGCAGCAAAGATAGACGTTAATTCTTTAGAGCTTGGCTTTATTGAAATAAAACTTGACCCGAAGAAGTTCGGCAGAGTTGTAGCACAGAATTCCAAAAACAACTTCCGCCAGGGTGTAAGAGAGGCTGAACGTGGACAGACATTAGCAGAGTTCCAGAGCCATAACCGTGAGCTTGTTACCGCTGTTGTACAGAAGATTGACCCGAAAACCGGAAACGCAATTCTTACAATCGGTCATAACGAAGCAACACTTCCTAAACTCGAGCAGGTTCCCGACGAGCTTTTAAAAGAGGGCGACCACATCAAGGTTTACGTGGTTGACGTTAAGGAGACCGAAAGAGGTGCGAGAATTATGCTTTCCCGTACCCACCCGGGACTTGTAAAGCGTCTTTTTGAGACCGAGGTTCCCGAGATATTCGATGGTACGGTTGAGATTAAGTCGGTATCACGTCAGGCAGGCAGCAGAACCAAGATTGCAGTTTATGCCGCAGACCCCGAGATTGACCCGATTGGTGCTTGCATAGGTCCTAAGGGCTCACGTGTTAACAACATTGTTGACGAGTTAGCAGGCGAGAAGATTGATATTGTAAAGTACAGCGAGGACCCCGTAGAATTTATTACCGAGGCACTTTCCCCTGCAAAGGTTGTATCGGTTGAAATCCAGAGCGAAGAGCCGAAGGTTTGTAAGGTAAGCGTTCCCGAAGCACAGTTATCCCTAGCGATAGGCAATAAGGGACAGAACGTAAGACTTGCCGCAAAGCTTACTGGCTGGAAGATAGACATTCACCCCGAGAGCGGATTTTTCGGTGAATAAGGGTATTTAAGGAGAAATTGCCTTGACAACTAAAAAAATACCTATGCGTATGTGCACGGCTTGCAGAGAAATGAAGCCCAAGCGTGAGCTTATAAGGGTAGTAAAGAGTGCTGACGGACAAATAAGACTTGATACTACGGGTAGGCTTAACGGCAGAGGAGCATATATCTGTAAAAGCAAGGAATGCTTTGAAAAAGCTAAAAAATCAAATGCGCTGTCCCGTGCCTTTGAAACGGCGGTAGGCGAAGAGATATATGAATCTCTCGAAAGGGAGCTTGAAGCCATTGAATAATAAACTTCTTTCCCTTTTAGGGTTTGCCGCAAAGGCGGGAAAGCTGAGCTACGGCTTTGAAGCGAGTGTGTGGTCGGTTAAGGCCCGTAAATCCAAGCTTGTGGCGGTATCGAATGAAATATCACCCAAAAGCCGTAAAGAAATGCAATATTACGCAGATAAATACAACACAAAAATAACTGTCCTTGATATTGATATTAAAAGCGTATCGGACGCAGTCGGAAAAAAGTGCGGAATAATTTCTGTAAACGACCGTGGCTTTGCCGATGCAATCCTTAACTGTGACTCAAATGCAGTTGTGGATATTGAAGGAGGAAATGCTGATGACGAATAAGTATAAGATTAGTGATCTTGCAAAGGATTTCGGTATGAAGTCCAAAGATCTTATTACTGTTATAACCGAGCTTACAGGTAGCGAAAAGAAATCGGGCGCAACCCTTAACGAGGAGGAAATTGCCCTTGTTTTCAATCGCCTTACAACAGATAAGAAAACCAAGAGCTTTGACGAATACTTTGCAACCGGTGCTGAAAGCCGTGAGAAAGCAAAGAAAGCCAGAGAAGACGAAAAGAATAAAAAGCTTGCCGAGCAGATGGCTATTCTTGAGCAGTTAAAGGCTGCCGCTGCTGCACAGAACGGTGAGGCTCCCAAGAAGGAAACGAAAAAGGAAGAGCCGAAGAAGGAGAAAAAAGCCGAGCCTAAAAAGGAAACAAAGGCAGAGCCCAAGCCCGAGGCAAAGGTTGAAACCAAAAAAGAAACTAAAAAGGCTGAACCTAAAAAAGCAGAGCCTAAGGCAGAAGAGCCCAAAAAGCAGGAGGTTAAGAAGCCTGAAACTAAAAAGCCTGAAACCAAGAAGGCTGAGGTTAAAGCGGAAGAACCTAAAAAGGAGAATAAGCCCTCCGATCCTAAGCCCTTTACTTCGCAGAAGAAGGATAAAAAGCCGGGAGCGGCTCCTAACCGTGGACCTGCCGAAATCAGACGTGTTGATACACGTACTTCAAACGTAAATATTGATAAGTACAACGAAAAGTATGAGACTATTGCCCCTGCTAACTCGATGAAGGATAACTATTCAAGAAAGCAGAAGATTAAGCAGAAGTCTCAGGACTACCGCCGTCCGCAGGGCGCAAAGAGGGAGACCGAAGCGGATAAGATGAGAAGAATGCAGCTTGAGCGCATTAAGAAAACTCCGATTACCGTAACGGTTGGTGACGAGATTACCGTAGGTGAGTTGGCGGCCGCTATGAAAAAGACTGCCGCCGAGGTTATCAAGGAACTCTTAAAGCTCGGTATGATGGCTAACGTTAACCAGGTTATCGACTATGATACCGCAGAAATCGTTGTAACCGAAATGGGCGCTAAGATTGAGCGTGCCGTTGTTGTTACAATTGAAGAGCAGATTATGGACGATACCGAGGATAATGCAGAAAACTTGAAACCCAGAAGTCCTGTTGTAGTTGTAATGGGACACGTTGACCACGGTAAGACTTCACTTCTTGACGCTATACGTAATACAGCCGTTACCGATACAGAAGCCGGCGGTATTACCCAGCATATCGGTGCGTACAGAGTAAACTGCAACGGTAATGACATTACATTCCTTGACACTCCCGGACACGCAGCCTTTACTTCTATGCGTCAGCGTGGAGCTATGGCTACCGATATTGCGGTACTCGTTGTTGCGGCTGATGACGGTATTATGCCCCAGACTATTGAGGCTATAAACCACGCAAAGGCGGCTGAAGTACAGATTATTGTTGCAATCAATAAGATGGATAAACCTGAAGCTAACCCCGACCGCATTATGCAGCAGTTAACAGAGCACGGTCTTGTTCCCGAGGAATGGGGTGGCGATATTATCTGCGTTCCCGTATCGGCTAAGACACACGACGGTATTGATAACCTGCTCGAAAACATTCTGCTTGTAGCAGAAATGATGGAGCTTAAGGCTAATCCTGACAGAAGAGCTAAGGGTATTGTTATTGAAGCAAGACTCGATAAGGGCAGAGGTCCCGTTGCATCCTTGCTTGTACAGAACGGTACACTTAATGCAGGCGATATTATAGTTGCAGGTACTTCTGTAGGTAGAGTTCGTGTAATGCAGAACGAAAACGGTAAGGCTGTAAAGGAGGCAGGACCTTCTGTTCCGGTTGAGATTACAGGTCTTGCAGAAACACCTAACGCAGGTGACGTTTTTGATGCTGTATCGGACGAGAGACTTGCCCGTCAATTAGTAGAGCAGAGAAAGCAAAAAGCTAAAGAGGAAATCTTTAATGCTAAGCAGAAGGTTACACTCGATAACCTCTTCCAGAACCTTTCAGAAGGTGAGCTTAAAGAGCTTAACATTATCGTTAAGGCTGACGTTCAGGGTAGTGTTGAGGCGGTAAGAGAAAACCTTGTTAAGCTTTCTAACGAGGAAGTACGTGTTAAGGTTATCCACGGTGGCGTTGGCGCTGTTAATGAGTCTGACGTAATGTTAGCTCAGACTTCGGGCGCAATTATAGTAGGCTTTAACGTTCGTCCTGACGCAGTAGCGGCTGCCGCTGCAGAACGTGACGGCGTTGATATGCGTATGTACCGTGTAATTTACGATTGTATAGAAGAAATTACCGCCGCTATGAAGGGTATGTTAGCACCCAAATTCCGTGAGAATATTCTGGGTACTGTTGAAGTACGTGATACCTATAAGATTTCGTCGGTTGGTACGGTTGCAGGTAGCTACGTTACAAACGGTAAGGTTACACGTGCTTGCCAGATTCGTGTTGTACGTGACGGTATAGTTATCTGTGAGGATAAGATTGCGTCTCTCCGCCGTTTCAAGGACGATGTTAAGGAAGTCGCTCAAGGTTATGAGTGCGGTATTACCCTCGAAAAATTCGGTGATATTAAGGAAGGCGACGTTTTTGAAGCCTTTATTATGGAGGAGTACAGAGACTAATGGCAGGATTCAAATTAGGCCGTGTCACATCTGATATAAGAAATACACTCTCGCTTCTTTTACGTGAAGTAAAGGATCCGAGAGTGAGCAAGCTACTGAGTATAGTTAAGGTCGATGTTTCAGGCGACCTTTCCTATGCTACGGTATACGTAAGCGCAATCGAAGGGTTTGAGAGCACCGTAAGCTCGGTTAAAGCACTAAAAGGTGCGGCAGGTTATCTGCGGCGTGAGCTCGGAGCGGCATTAAAGCTTCGTAAGGTGCCGGAGCTTCGGTTTGTTGCGGACGATTCAATAGAACAGAGCGCTAATATTTCAAGAATTATTGAAGGATTCGATAAAGAAGGAAACGAAAATGAAGAATAAGGCAGAAAACGGTTGCTGTGAGCTTGATTTAAAGCAGACGGCGGCGTTTCTAAAAAAGCACAATAATTATATTATTCTTACTCATGCTTCGCCCGACGGTGATACATTGGGCTCGGCTTATGCGCTTTATTATGCTCTTAACGAAATCGGGAAGACCGCTTGCGTGCTCTGTCCCGAGGTTATACCCTCAAAATACGATTACTTTGCAAGAAAGACCGACCACGTAAAGCGTGAGGGCGCTACGGTTGTAGCGGTTGACGTTGCGGACAAGCGACTTTTAGGTGCTTTGCAGGAGGAGTTCGGAGATATTGTTGACCTTAATATAGATCACCACATTTCCAACACAAGATTTGCAAAGAATTTATTGCTTGATTCCTCGGCGGCTGCTGCGGCACAGATTGTATATGAGCTGATAGGTCAAATGAAGGTCAATATAAACGATATTACCGCAAAGGCTATTTATACGGGAATTGCTACCGATACGGGGTGCTTTAAATATTCCAACGTAACGGCAAAAACCCATATAATTACCGCAGAGCTTTATGAATATAATATAGATGCGGCAGAAATTAACCGCCTTATGTTTGATACAAAGTCCAAAAAGCTTTTGGAGCTTGAAAAAATGGTGCTGGAGTCTGCCGAATATCACTTTGACGATAAATGCATAATCCTTACCGTTACAGAGGAAATGCAGAACAAAACGGGTTGCTGCGGTACCGAGCTTGAGGGCATTGCAGTAATATCCCGCAGTGTTGAGGGCGTTAAAGCAGGCGTTACCATAAAGCAGACGGGGGAAAAGGATTTCAAGGTTTCCCTTCGTACCTACGAACCGCTTAATGCAAGTGAAATTTGCAAGACCTTAGGCGGTGGCGGTCATGCGGCGGCGGCAGGAGCGAGCGTAAAGGGAAGTCTTAGTGAAGTAAAAGAAAAAGTGCTCAGCAGTATAAAGACTGCATTGGAGGCACTGTAATGCAAGGGCTTTTGCTTGTTGATAAGCCGCAGGGAAAAACCTCCTTTGCGGCGGTCAGTAATGTTAAATGGTTAGCACAGGAAAAAAGAGTAGGGCATACGGGCACACTCGACCCTATGGCGACGGGTGTGTTACCTATATTTATAGGCAGAGCAACGGTGCTGTCGTCTTTACTACTTGACGGTGATAAGCGGTATACTGCTACTATCCGCCTTGGAATAACTACCGATACACAGGATATTACGGGAAATGTTTTATCCGAAAAAGAGGTTAATGTAACCAAAGCGGATATAAAGAAGGCTTTAGCCCACTTTACGGGAAAAATCGACCAGATACCTCCGATGTACAGCGCAATAAAAAAAGACGGGGTTCGTCTTTATGCCTTGGCACGTGAGGGTAAAACGGTTGAAATTGAGCCGAGGAAAATTGAAGTTTACGCTATGGAGCTCGTATCCGAATTTAAGGATAACACCTTTACTGTTGATACCCACGTTTCAAAGGGTACGTATATAAGGGCTTTGGCTCGTGACATAGGCGAATATTTAGGCTGTGGCGCAACCCTTACTGAGCTAAGGCGCACCTATGCGGCAGGTTTTGACATTAAGGATTGTGTAAAGCTTGAGGATTTAACCCGAGAAAACGTTTCGCAGTATATCCTGAATGAGGAAACCGCCGTAAAGGATTTTAAGGAAGTACAGGTCACCGAAAAGCAGGCAGTCCGTTTTACGAACGGCGGTCAGTTGGGGTTTGACCGTCTTAAAAATTCCGATTTTACTGACGGCGAGCTTTTAAGGGTGAAACACGATGATATACTTTTAGGCATAGGCATTGCCGATAACGAAAAGCAATGGGTTGCAGTTAAAAAAATAATAAATAAGAAAGAATAAAGAATAAATAAGAAATAAGAAAAAATGTGTTTTGGCAAAGCCAAAACTTATATATTGCGATGCTACGCATCGCACCTTAATTATTCACTATTCACTATTACCTATATTGGGGGTTCGGTATGAAAAACGCTTTGATGCTCGGCACCTTTGACGGTGTACATATAGGTCATAAACGGGTATTGCAAATAGATGGGGATTATAATAAAATCGCCGTAACCTTTGCAAAATCTCCCAAAGCGGTAATGAGCGGAAAAAACGAAGCTATAACCACTCTTGCGGATAAATGCCGAATTCTTAAAAATGCAGGGGCGGACGAAGTTCACCCGCTTGACTTCTCACTTGTGCGAAATATAAGGGCACTTGATTTTTTGAACTATTTATATAAGGAGTATAATCCTTCGCTTATTTCCTGCGGATTTAACTACCGATTCGGCAAAAACGGCGAGGGTGACCATAGCCTTTTGGCTGATTTTTGCGAAATTAACGGCATAGAGTTAAGGTGCGTACCGCCCGTAAAAAGGGAAGAAGTGGTTGTGTCCTCTACCCTTATACGTAACTTTTTGCGTAACGGCGAAATAGAAAAGGCAAATGAACTGCTGTCTGAGCCGTTTTCGTTTGAAGCTGTGGTTCGCCACGGTGAACAAAGGGGCAGAACAATAGGCTTTCCGACCGTTAATCAGGAATACCCGAATGAGCTTGTAAAAATAAAGTTCGGTGTCTATGCGGTAAAGGTGCTGATAGACGGCAAGGAATATTCGGGAATTGCCGATATAGGTCACCGACCTACATATCCTACAGATGAGGTTATAAGCGAAACCTTTATAAAAGATTTTTCGGGTGACCTTTACAACAAAAAATTAAAAATTACACCTATGCGGTTTTTAAGAGGGGAAATGAAATTCCAATCCATCGAGGAGCTTAAAAACCAAATAGCAGAGGATTTGAATAAATTAAAATAAAGGAGCTTTATAAGTATGGCGGCAAAAAGAAAATCTACTAAATCAAGCAGTACCGCTACCAAAAAACGTGCAAACACACCTGAAAAGCGTCAGTTAAAGGCGGTTATATGGTTTGCTCTGGCGGTTTTCTTTCTTTTTGTGGTGTTGATAAAAGGTCAGAATGTCTGGACCTGGATACATAATCAGATTTTTGGAATATTCGGTGTAATGGCTTTTCTTTTTCCCGTTTTACTGGGATTTATTGCCGTTACATACGCATTTGAAAATATAAGCAGCTCGGCAAAGCTTAAAGCTGTGGGCTCGGCGGCACTTGCGGTGTTAATTGACGCTACGGTGGACGTTTTTTCACGTCACCAGCCCAACGCTACATTCTGGGGACATATCGTAGACGCTTATTCTTCGGGAATGAGTCTTAAAAGCGGCGGATTTTTAGGTGCTTTAATCGGTCACCCGCTGTATGTTGCTTTCGGAAGTGTCGGAGCGGCTATTACACTTATACTTTTAATATTTGTGCTTATAATGGTTATTACCGGCACTACACTTATGTCCTTCTTTAAGGGAATGTATAAACCGGTTAAGACTATATCGGAGCAGGCGGAGAATGCTTATCACGAAAGACAGGAAAAAAGTGATAAGAAAAAAGAGCTTAAGGTGCTTAAGGGCTTTAACGTTGATATTCCGGTTGACGATAATACCGAGGAAAAGAAAAAGGCGAAGTCTCAGCTTAATGACAGACAGCGCAAGGTGGTAGACGCTTACTACGGTGAGGAATCTGCACCCGAAGAAAAGCAGGAAAAAGCTCCGATAGAGGGAGCAGACGATAAAGAGGTAATTGCCGAAGCGCTTGATGTTGCGGCTAAGGAAAAGGACGCCGAAAGGGAAGCCGAAATAAAGGAAAAAGCGGCTAAGCTAAAGCAAGAAGAAAAGATTGACTTTACCGAGGAGACGATTAAGTTCACCGAGGATTTGGAGGTTAAAGACGGTGCTGAGGATAACGGATACAGCTTTCCGCCCCTTAACCTGCTTAAAGAGTCAGAGGTTAACGAGGCTTCTGCCGCCGGTAGCGAGGTGACAGCCGAACGTCTGGTAGAAACGCTCAGAAGCTTCGGGGTTGAAACTAAGATTGTAAATATAAGCCGTGGACCTACGGTTACCCGCTACGAATTACAACCCTGCGCAGGTGTTAAAATCAGTAAGATTACAAATTTAGCTGACGATATTGCATTGAATCTTGCAACAGCAGGGGTAAGAATCGAAGCTCCGATACCTAATAAAGCGGCAGTTGGTATAGAAGTGCCTAATAAGTCGAGTGATGTTGTAGGAGTAAGAGGAATACTCGAATCTCCTGCATTTACATCGGCTAAAAGTAAGCTTACCTTTGCATTGGGACGTGATATAGGCGGTAATGCGGTGGTGTCCGATATTGCAAAAATGCCTCACGGACTTATCGCAGGTGCTACGGGTTCGGGTAAATCGGTATGTATAAACTCGATTATTATAAGTCTGCTTTATAAGGCCGACCCCGAAGAAGTAAAGCTTTTGATGATTGACCCTAAGGTTGTAGAGCTTGGCATTTATAACGGTATACCGCACTTGCTCGTTCCTGTTGTTACCGACCCCCGTAAGGCTTCGGGTGCTCTCGGCTGGGCAGTAAGTGAAATGGAAAAGCG
>JAZQHX010000301.1:0-13477 GCA_045540835.1 Acutalibacteraceae bacterium
TAAGTAAAATTTCTTCTTTTAGTGTAACCTTCATATCTATCGTTTTTTCGAGCGGACATTCATATAAAATAAAATCTTTTGAATACTTGCCGGTAAATAGATATTCAGCATCAGTCCTAAAATAGTGAGCTATTTCGAGTAATAGTTGTGCTCTGACTTCAATTTCACCACGTTCCATTTTTGAATAAGAACTTCGAGAAATTTTGAGCATTTCAGCAATATCATATTGAGTGTATCCTGCAAGTGTTCTGCATTGTTTCATTCTTTTGCCTATTTCTTTATTTACATTATCAGCCATTAAACTTTCCTCCAAAAAACAAAAAATGCGCAAGCAAAGCCTGCGCACGAAAAACACAAAACTCTACTTGTCGCCAAACAAAAAACTCATCATCTACTCAACAGTAAAAAAAGAGAATAGAGTCAGTGTTTTTACCAATAATAAAAACACTAACTGTTGAAATAGATGAAAGATTTAATTAAGTTTTAAGTTTGGCAATATTAGTTTATCACATTTTGAATCAAAATACAACATTTTTATGCTTTAAAATAAAATTTAATAATGTAGGGACAGGCGTCCTCGACTGTCCGACTAAAAAAGGACATTTTAATATTGCGCCGCAGGCACCTTTAATTCCGAATTCCGAATTACGAATTCCGAATTGATTTCCCAACTTATTTTACTTTACAAACAGTTCAGATGTTGTTATAATAGAAATACATCTAATATAACAGTTGCAAAATGTTTCACGTGAAACATTATAATAGGAGGACTAATCTTGGGAAAAATAATCTCCATTGTTAATCAAAAAGGCGGTGTTGGCAAGACTACAACCGCAGTTAACCTTGCCGCCGCAATAGGAATAAAGGGTAAAAAGGTTCTGCTTGTCGATGCAGACCCTCAGGGAAATACCACAAGTGGATACGGTATCAGCAAAAAGGGAACGGCACTTACCTCTTATCAGCTTTTAATAGGAAAGGGAACAGCCGAAAATGCCGCTATTAAAACCGAATTCAAGAACGTTGATGTTGTGCCGTCGTCTATGGATTTGGCTGCTGCCGAGGTTGATTTAATTGAAATGGAAAACCGTGAGTCAATGCTTAAAATGGCTTTGGCAACGGCAAGGGATAAATACGATTACATATTTATCGATTGTCCACCCTCTTTGGGACTTATTTCAATTAACGCACTGAATGCCAGCGATACCGTTTTGGTGCCGATTCAATGCGAATATTACGCACTTGAAGGCTTATCACAGCTTATGGCTACCGTTCGTCAGGTAAAAAGGCTCTATAACCCCACAATTGAAATTGAGGGCATAGTACTCACTATGTATGACGGCAGACTTAATCTTACACAACAAGTTGTGTCTGAAATCAAAAAGTACTTTGCAAATAAGCTCTATAAAACCGTAATTCCGAGGGCAGTAAGACTTTCGGAAGCACCCAGCTACGGAATGCCGATTCAGTATTATGACAAGCGCTCAAAGGGTGCGGCGGCTTACGACGACTTAGGAAAAGAGTTTCTAAAGAAAAATAAGAAAGGAATATAAAAAATGGCAGTAAAAAAAGGCGGTCTCGGCAGAGGTATGAACTCGCTGATGAACGATAATTCGATAGATGCAAACGGTAGTGTGACCGTTAATATAAATGAGATTGAGCCTAACCGCAATCAGCCCCGAAAGGACTTTGACGAGGCGGCTTTAAGTGACCTTGCAGAGAGCATTGCACAGCACGGTCTTATACAACCTATTGTGGTTCGCCCGACAGTAGACGGCAGATATATGATAATTGCAGGTGAAAGACGCTGGAGAGCCTGCCGAATTGCAGGGCTTAATGATGTGCCGGTAATTATAAAGGCGACCGACGACCAGACCTTAATGGAATTGGCGCTTATTGAGAATCTGCAGCGTGAGGATTTGAATGCGGTTGAAGAAGCTTTGGGCTATAAGGCGCTTATGGACGGCTTTGATTTAACACAGGAGCAGGTTTCCCGCAAAATGGGCAAGTCACGCAGTGCAGTAGCAAACGCATTAAGGCTTTTAACCCTTTATGATAATGAGTTGGTTGAATTAAGGAACGGTAATATCACCGCAGGTCACGCAAGAGCACTTTTAGCTTGTGAGGACAAGGACATAAGAAAAGATATGCTTAAATTAGCCTTGGAGGGGGCATCTGTCCGTGAGCTTGAAAAGTTAGCATCAATGGCTAAAAAGGCACCCAAAAAGGCAAAAGCCGCTCCAAAACGCAACAATTATTATGATGAAGTAGAGCTTTCTTTAAAAGAAGCTATGAACAGAAAGGTAACGGTAAAGAGTACGGGGAACGGAAAGGGAACTATAACCCTTGAATTTTTCAGCGATGACGAGCTTGCAGATTTTGCTAAAAAATTAGCAGGAGAATAAGGTTTAAGCGGTTGACAGCGAAAAGAAAATATGCTATAATTATTAAAAATATGACCTATTGGAGGGTAATGATATGAAACGTATACAGACTTTGGATACTAAGAATCTTTGCGAAAGCGCTAAGAACGGCGGTTGCGGCGAATGCCAGACCTCTTGCCAGTCTGCTTGCAAGACAAGCTGCGGTATTGCCAATCAGGAGTGCGAAAACGCAGACAAATAATTGAAGTGTTAAACTAAACTTCATATATGCCGCCGTCAGGCGGCATTTTTTGTGATAGGAAGGTAAAAAATGATACATTGCTATAAACTTGGCGGACTTAATATAGTGCTGGACGTTTATTCGGGGTCGGTACACCTTGTAGACGAGGTTGCATACGATATTATCGGGATGTACGAGAACAAAAGTCTGGAGGAAATAACCGCCGAAATTTTAGAAAAATATGCCGATAGCCAGAACATTACGGCAGAAGATGTGGCCGAGTGCTGTGACGATATAGAGGAGCTTAAAAAAGCAGGAAAGCTCTTTAAAGAGGATACCTTTAAGCCTATGGCGGGCGATTTAAAGAAAAAGAGTGCAGGAATTATAAAGGCACTCTGCTTGCACGTGGCACATACCTGCAATCTTAATTGTTCCTATTGCTTTGCAAGTCAGGGCAATTACCATGGTGACAGGGCAGTTATGAGCCTTGAAGTGGGAAAAAGGGCATTGGATTTTCTTATTGAAAATTCGGGCAGCAGGCATAATTTAGAGGTCGATTTCTTTGGCGGAGAGCCGCTGATGAATTTTGATATGATAAAGGAGCTTGTAGCCTACGCCAGAAAAAGGGAAAAGGAAGCAAACAAAAACTTCCGTTTTACCCTTACAACCAACGGTGTGCTTGTTGACGATGATGTAATAGAGTTCGCTAATAAGGAAATGAGCAACGTTGTGCTTAGCCTTGACGGAAGAAAAGATGTTCATGACCGTTTCCGTGTAGACTATGCAGGCAACGGCAGTTGGGAAAAGATTGTTCCCAAATTCCATAAATTTGTCGAAAAAAGAGGGAATAAAAGCTACTATATGAGGGGTACCTTTACCCACTTTAATCCCGATTTTGTAAAGGATATTGAGGAAATGCTGAAGCTCGGATTTACAGAGCTTAGTATGGAGCCGGTGGTTTGCTCGCCGGACAGCCCCTCAGCTTTAACTCAAGAGGATTTGCCGATTGTGCTCGAACAGTATGAAAAATTAGCCTTTTTGATGCAGGAAAAACGCAAACAGGGCGAGCCTTTCACATTTTATCACTATATGCTCGACCTTAAAAGCGGCCCGTGTATTTATAAGCGAATTTCGGGTTGCGGCAGCGGTACGGAATATATGGCGGTAACCCCTTGGGGTGACCTTTATCCCTGCCACCAGTTTGTAGGCGAAGAAAAGTTTAAGCTGGGTAATGTCTGGACGGGGGTTGATAATACTAAGGTTCAGGACGAGTTTGCCGCTTGTAATGTGTATACAAGAGAGGAATGTAACGACTGCTGGGCAAAGCTTTATTGCTCGGGTGGTTGTGCCGCAAACGCTTATCACGCAACCGGCTCGGTTAACGGAATTTACAGCTACGGCTGTGAGCTGTTCAGAAAACGTATGGAATGTGCAATTATGCTGGAAGCGGCAAAGTCGGTTGAAGAATGATGAACACACCGATAGTTGATTTTGTAAGAGATTATGTAAACCAAAATAATCTAAGACTTCATATGCCCGGTCATAAGGGTAAGAATATATTGGGTTTTGAGCAACTTGATATTACCGAAATAGCAGGAGCGGACGTTCTTTATAGTGCTGACGGAATTATAGGTCGGTCGCAGAAAAATGCATCTATGCTGTTTGGAAGTCAAAAAACCGTATATTCCTGCGAAGGCTCGTCGCTTTCTATAAGGGCTATGCTCTGCCTTGTCAAAATGTATGCGGTTAAAAATAATAAAGCACCGCTTGTATTTGCAGGCAGAAATGCCCACAAGGCTTTTTTAAACGCTTTGGCGGTGCTGGATTTAAAAGTAGAATGGCTTTTGCCCCAAAACAACAAAACCTTTATTTCTTGTAGCATTACTGCAGATTATTTAGAGAAAAGGCTACTTGCGGCAGAGGTTAAACCTGCGGCTGTTTATGTGACAAGTCCCGACTATTTGGGAAACACCCTCGATATAGCCGAAATTTCCGCCGTTTGCCGTAAATACGGGGTGCTGTTGCTTGTCGATAACGCACACGGCGCATACCTTAAATTTTTGCCGCAGTCCTGCCACCCTATGGATTTGGGAGCAGATATGTGCTGTGATCCGGCACATAAAACCCTGCCCGTAATTACGGGGGGAGCGTATCTTCATATTTCAAAAAACGCAGACCCGTTTTTTGCAGAATCGGCGGACAGAGCGATGGCGCTGTTTGCGTCAACGAGTCCCTCTTATCTGATTTTGCAATCGTTGGATATGGCGAACAAATATATATCCGACGACTACAATAGACGCCTTGCCGATTTTGTAACCGAAATTGATGCTTTAAAAAAGGAAATAAAAGAACACGGGTATCAGATTTTTTCTGACGAACCGATAAAAATTACAATAGCCCCCAAATCTTACGGTTACAGCGGAACAGAGCTTAGCGAGCTATTAGAAGAAAAGGGTATAACCTGCGAATTTGCCGATCCTGATTTTGTGGTTGTTATGTTAACCCCTGAAATTGAAACGACAGATATAGAAAAATTTAAAACGGCTTTGTTTTCTGTAAAACCGAGAACGCCCGTAATAAGCTTTCCGCCGAGGGTGTCAGTAGGAAAGAACAGAATGAGTATTAAAGACGCAGTCTTTTCTGCAAGCGAGGAAATAGAGACTAAAAATGCCGTAGGACGGATAATAGCCGATACAGCAGTAAGCTGTCCCCCTGCAATCCCGATAGCAATCTGCGGAGATGAAATTGACAGCGAATCGGTAAAAGCCTTCGAGTATTACGGTATAACTAAATGCCGTGTAGTAAAAGAGTAATATATAGAAAAAAGGAGATGAATTTTAATCATCTCCCTTTTTATTATTTATTATTTATTATTTATTATTTATACCGTATGTCCTTTAGCTCGTATAACCTCGGCTATCATTTCGGCATATTCTACGCACAATTCGTCGCTTGTGGCTTCAATCATAACACGGATAACCGGCTCGGTTCCGCTCTGGCGAAGTAATGCTCTGCCGTTGCCGTCTATGAGTTTTTCTACTTCGTTAAGCTTATTCAAAACGTCGCCGTCATTCATAACTGCTGCTTTATCCTTAACACGCAGATTCACAAGGTGCTGGGGATAAAGCATTACCGGCTCGGCAAGGCTTGAAAGGGTAGCCTTACGGTCACGCATTTCCTCGGTAATCATAATTGCTGTAAGCAAGCCGTCACCCGTGGTGGCATATTTTTTGAGAATAATATGTCCCGACTGCTCGCCGCCCAAGGTATAATTGTTTTCCTGCATACATTCGTAAACAAAACGGTCGCCAACCTTTGTCTGGGCACAGTCAATGCCAGCCTTTTTAAGGGATGCAAAGAAACCACTGTTGGACATAACGGTAGCTACAACCGTATTACCGTTTAAAACTCCTCTGTCCTTAAGGCGTTGTGCTAAAATGTAAAGCATACAGTCACCGTCAACGATTTTGCCGTTTTCGTCTACTGCAATACAGCGGTCAGCATCACCGTCAAAGGCGAAGCCTACATCTAAATGCCGCTCCTTTACAAGAGAAACCAGCTTTTCAATATGGGTAGAGCCGCAATCGCTGTTTACGTTAAGTCCGTCGGGTTGGTTGCCGATTAGTACGGTCTGTGCGCCTAATGCATCAAAAACCGCCTTTGCTATCATCCAGGAAGCACCGTTTGCACAGTCGAGACCGATTTTTAAATCTCTGTAAGAGTGTGATGCAATTGAAATAAGGTAACCTATATATCTGTTTCTGCCCGAAACATAGTCAACTATACAGCCAACCCTCTCCCTGTGGGCTAAAGGCAGGTCGTCACCTAAAACTCCAAGCTCGGATAAATTGCCGTCAATATATGCTTCAATCAGGGCTGTTGTATCATCATCAAGCTTTTCGCCGTACTTATTTATAACCTTGATTCCGTTATCATAAAAGGGGTTGTGCGATGCCGTTATCATAATTCCGCAGTCGAATTCGTCCTGACGGGTAACGTAGGATACACTCGGTGTGGTGGTAACGTGGAGCATATAGGCGTCCGCTCCCGAAGCGGTAATACCTGCTACGACAGAGTATTCGAGCATATAGCTCGACCGTCTCGTATCCTTACCGATTACGATTTTAGGTCTGTAGCCTGCAGTCTGGCAGCCCGAAAGGGGCGAGGAATAATACCAGCCCAAAAATCTTCCGACTTTATATGCCTGCATAGAGGTCAAATCAAGATTGGCTTCACCCCTGAAACCGTCCGTACCGAAGTATTTATTCTTTTTCTTTTCACCGCTTTGGTTGCGGTTAATAGAAATTTTATCATATAAAAGCTCGTCGGTCGAGATATTGAAGATTTCGCAAAGCTGTAAAACCTTGTCTATCTGGGGCTGGGCTTGGTCCATCTCCCACTTGGAAACCGATTGACGTGATACCGAAAGCTTATCGGCAAGGGCTTCCTGCGAAAGATTAACCGAAGAACGCAGATGTGTTATCTTTTCACCAATGGTCATATAAAGAACTCCTTTAAAATGTTAAATTTAATTTACATTACATATAATACAACATAATTTTCCTTTATGCAACAAAGAAAACATATCATTTTTCGCAACTGATAGTTGCAAAGGGCTTGGTGATGTGCAGATAAAACTGAAATTACAAAATATAGCGGTTGCTAAATCTATATAAATATGATAGAATTAAGAGCAATACGGAAAAAGTAGGTGAAAAGGGTGAGTGAAAAAAAGTACAGCACGGCTATCATTTTAATAATACTTATATGTTGCTCGGTTATGACGGTGGTAGACGGAATAATAGTACCCGATTATTGGGTAAAGTCGGTAATAAAAATTGTTTTCTTTTTGGGACTTCCCTTTATATACTTTTGTTTCGATTCGTCAGCCGATTTAAAATCACTTTTTATTCCGAGAAAAAAGGGGATAAAAACTGCACTTATGCTATGTCTGCCTATATATATTATAATAGTGGGGGCTTATCTTTTATTCAAAGATATTTTCGATTTTTCCGGAATTACGGCATCACTGACAAGCGGTATAGGTGTAAATAAGGATAATTTTGTTTACGTTTCGATTTACATATCTTTTATAAACTCCCTTTTAGAGGAATTTTTCTTTCGTGGCTTTGCGTTCTTAACACTTAAGAAATATATCGGTATAAAGCCTGCTATGATAATAAGTGCAGTAGGCTTTGCGGTTTATCATATTGCAATGATGACAAGTATGTTTTCACCCTGGGTTTTTGCCCTTTCTTTTATAGGGCTGTTAGCAGGCGGAGTGATTTTTAATATGCTTAATTTAAAAAGTGAGAGTCTGTATACATCGTGGTTTGTGCACGCTTTTGCAAACTTCGGTATAAATACGGTAGGATTTATACTTTTTGGAATAATATAATATGTGGTGATATTTTATGTGGTTTTATGAAGATACAATTTATCAGATTTATCCTTTTGGCTTTTGCGGTGCGCCCAAAACGAATGACGGGGTTACGGTAAGCCGTATAAATAAGGTAAAGGAAATTATACCCCACCTTAAAAAGCTGAATATGGGCTCGGTTTATTTCTGCCCGGTGTTTCAAAGCTCGGCTCACGGATACGATACCTCCGATTTTTCTAAAATAGATGTAAGGCTCGGCACAAACGAGGATTTTAAATCGGTTTGCGATGCTCTGCACGAAAACGGTATAAGGGTTATATTAGACGGTGTTTTCAACCATGTAGGACGTGATTTTTTCGCTTTCCGTGATGTAAGGGAAAAGAAATGGGATTCACAGTATAAAGATTGGTTTTACATAAATTTTGACGGCAACAGCGGTTATAATGACGGCTTCTGGTACGAAGGCTGGGAGGGTCACTTTGAGCTTGTTAAATTAAACCTTGATAACAGCGCCGTAGTGGAGTATTTGCTCTCGAATGTAGGATTCTGGATTGATTATTTCGGTATAGACGGTCTGCGACTCGACGTTGCCTATATGCTAAACCGCAATTTTATGCGCACTTTAAGCGAGTACTGCAAAAGTAAACGGAGCGATTTTTTCCTTTGCGGAGAAATGATTCACGGGGATTACAGCTCTATTGTATGTGACGGTATGCTCCATAGTGCCACCAATTACGAGTGCTTTAAGGGAATTTACTCCTCCTTTAACAGTATGAATATGTTTGAAATCGGGCATTCGCTTCGTAACCGTTTCGGAAACGAAAACTGGTGTATGTACAGAGGAATGCATTTAGTCTCCTTTGTAGATAACCACGATGTAACACGTCTTGCGACGGTGCTTACCAATAAAAAGCATATAATTCCAGCTTACGGAATTTTGTTTGCAATGCCGGGTATTCCTTGCGTTTACTACGGAAGTGAATGGGGAATAGAGGGTGACAAGGCACAGGGTGACGATGCTTTGCGCCCCGAAGTAAAGGAATTCTTGTTTAACGATATTTCCGATTTTATATCCCGTGCCGCTAAAATACATAAGGAAAGCAAGGCTTTGTGCTACGGCGGAATTGAAATTCTGCATTTAACCAACCGCCAGATTGTTTTTGAACGCAAACACGAAGACGAGCGTATTATTGTTCTTATAAATGCTGATGAAAACGAGTACACAGCCCACTTTAATGCAAATGCAGGCTGTGGCACAGAGCTGCTTTGCGGCAAGCCGTTTGACTTTGGGGCAGGCTCATATATGCCGCCGTATTCGGTGCAGTATGTGAAAATATAAGTTAAGGAAAGTATAAAAATGGAAGCACAATTTTTGAATCTATGTGAAAAATATGCTCAAAAAAATTCTGCAATTTTTACCGAGTACATATCAAATAAAAAAAGATGTGTTTTTAAAGCGGAACTCAGAACCATTATAATAGAGTTTTGTTATGTTAAAAAAGCTGATATTTATATTTCCCCAGGAACGATATACTGCCGTATTTTTCTAAGAAAAAACAGCTGTATGTATTATCACCTCCCTGAAATTTTACCGATGATAGGTAAAGAAGATTTCAGAAGTTGTTATTTCCCATTTATTGAAAATACTACACGTATGAAATTGTGCTTTGAACAGCTTGTAAGTATTTTGGATTCCCATATAAGCAATATTGAAAAACTTGCCATAGAAATCAAAATTGATAATTCCCCAATTTTTGAATCGTATAAAAGAATTTATAAATTAAAGGAAAAGGATATTGATTTTAACCGCATTGAAGACAAAAATGAATATGATAAAGTGTTTTTTGAATCATTGCAAAAAAATCGTGACGGGTATTTAGTAAATCTTTTTACGGTTTCCTCTGCTTATCAAAGCCTGATTTTAGGAGACAAAGAAAAGGCGTTGATGCTATATAAAAAGAGAGAGCAAAAAAGTGGTCTTTTAGGGTATGAAAAAGCACTTGTAGAATTTCTGCAAAGCGATAAAGGAAACGATTTTTCTTTTATGCCCGATAAATGCTTGTCGCTACAATTAGGCGTGACTACCGCAAAACCGTCTTTGTCCGAATTAGTATTAAATACGGCAATTACTTATATTCCCTTTGCAATAATGTTTTGTCTTGCTTTTGCAGCCGCAGAATGGATTTTATCAATAAATGCAAAATTTTATTATGGGGCTCCGTGGTACGGCGGTTTTCTTGTGGCAGGGCTTTGTGCAATTTTCGGCGGAATTGCACTTAGAAATCCTATAAAAAGGCTTCTTAAAGGTAAACGGGCTGTGACTGCAATTGAAATGGATAAATTGGTAAATTCAAAGGGTTTAAATGTATTTGCAAATATAGTGTTTACATTGGTGATTGCTTTTTCGGTATTTGCTTCGTTTATGATTATATCGTCCCATTCGGTTTTCTACGAGGACACCTTTAAATATACAAACGAAAACGGGATTTGGGAGTATTCTGAATATAAATATTCCGACATTGAATCGGTATATTATATGAAATCAAGATATAATGATTACGGCGATAAAATTGACAGAGCGTCTTACGTCTTGGAAATGAAAGACGGCGGTGTTTTGGATTTTGATGCTTTTGCCTCAATCCAAGAGGTGGAAAAAACGCTCATTCCCTTTTTAAGTGAAAAAGGTTTCAAGGTTAAAACAATCGATTCAGACAAAGAACTGAAGAATAATACATCAAATAAAACGTCAAATATAAGTTTTTAAATATTGCTATTGCATTTTTCGAAAATATGTGATACAATAACTTGAAAATTTAATATCCTAAGTGAAATTTACAGGAAAAAGCGGTTGCTTACCGAAGGAGTAACACTCTCAGGTGTTTCGCAAGAAATAAGGACTGTAAACGGATAGGGCTTTGGAGAATCCCGAAAATTATCGGGTGCCGAAGGTGCAAGGTGTATAATACACCAAATCTCTCAGGCAAAAGGACAAAGTTTGATTACCCTTTATATAAGGGATAATTTTGTCGTTTGCTGTGGGATTGCTGATATGCAGTCCCTTTTAATTTTGCATTATTTTTTTGGAGGATTTTTTATGCAACAGCTAACAGATTTTTTATTGCCTAAGGTGCAGGCGGTAAATGCTTACTTATCGGATTATATTCTTATAATTCTTTTGGTAGGCGCAGGACTTTTCTTCACATTCAAAACCCGTTTTGTTCAGCTTCGTTATTTCGGTCAGGGAATGAAAAAGGTTTTCGGCGGAATAAAGCTTTTCGGTGGTAAAAGCTCCGGCGGGCTTTCTCCTTTCCAGGCTCTGGCAACCGCTATTGCCGCTCAGGTAGGTACCGGTAATATCGTTGGTGCTTCGGGTGCTATTTTAGTCGGCGGTCCGGGAGCTATTTTCTGGATGTGGATTATCGCTTTCCTCGGAATGGCTACCATTTATGCCGAGGCTGTTCTTGCTCAGGACACTAAAGTTGTTGATAAAGACGGCAATGTTCACGGCGGACCCGTTTACTACATCAAAAAGGCTTACAAGGGTACATTTGGCAAAATTTTAGCAGGCTTTTTCGCAGTTGCTATTATTCTTGCATTGGGCTTTATGGGCTCTATGGTTCAGTCTAACTCTATTGCAGAATCCTGCAACACCGCTTTCGGTATTGACGGTTGGATTGTAGGTATTATTCTGGCAATAGTTTCCGCATTCATTTTCTTGGGCGGCATTAACCGTCTGGCTTCGGTTACAGAAAAGCTTGTTCCTATTATGGCGGTAATATTCTTGCTTGGCGGACTTTTTGTTTTAGGTGTAAGATTCAAATACATACCCGAAACCTTTGGTCTTATCTTTAAATACGCTTTCACACCCGATGCTTTGATTGGTGGCGGTATAGGCTATGCGCTTAAAACTGCAATCAGTCAGGGTGCAAAACGTGGACTTTTCTCTAACGAAGCAGGTATGGGTTCAACACCTCACGCTCACGCTCAGGCTAATGTTGAAAAGCCCCACGACCAGGGTGTTGTGGCTATGATTGGTGTATTTATTGATACCTTCGTAGTACTTACTATGACCGCTTTGGTTGTTATTTCTACCCTTTACGCAGGTGACGGAATTTTAGCTAACCTTAAGGGTGAAGCTTACTCGGTTGCAACCTCGGGTACAGCAGCTATTGTTTCTAAAACCAGCGCTATGCAAATGGCAATAGGTAAGGCGATGGGCGCAGTTTTCGGTGCAGAGCTTGGAGCTACTATCGGTAATATTTTCGTAGCTATCTGTCTTTTGTTCTTTGCTTTCTCAACCATTATCGGCTGGAACTTCTTTGGAAAAATCAATGTTCAGTATTTGTTTAAGAACAACAAAATCGCAAATATCGCTTATTCGGCAATTGCTATTGCGTTTATTTTCTTAGGAACACTTCTTTCTAACGATTTGGTTTGGGAGCTTACCGACTTCTTTAACTACTTAATGGTTATCCCCAATGTATTGGCACTCATTCCTTTGGCTGCAATTGTTGCTAAGGCTGCAAAGGAAAACAAAAAGAACAGCGTGCTTGAGAAATAGTAAATAAGAAATAAAAAAGAAGAAATAAGAAATAATAAAAAAGGTGTGATGCTCCGCATCACGGTATATAATATAAGGGCGGCTTTTGCCGCCCTTTATTTTGTTTACTTGTAATTTTAAGCGCAGGGGCGACCAATGGTCGCCCCTACGGTTAAAAAAACACCCGATGTGTGTGGTAGCAAACTGGAGAAACACATTATTTGTTTACGGTCATATTTCCTCACCCCTAAAAGATTATATCATAAATAAAACGTGAACATTAACTTTTACCCGAAATACGACTATAATATATAAATATAGGTAAGGGCGGCTATCAGTCGCCCGTTGTTATTATATATGTGCCGTAAGGCACACCGATTTTATTATTTATTATTTCTTCTTCCTTATTTCTTATTTAAAAAGATTACGGACAGTCGAGGACGCCTGTCCCTACAACGGTTTTTTATTTTGTGCCGTAGGCACACCTTTAATTCCGCATTCCGAATTCCGAATTAAAAAAGCTATATTTAGTGATTCAAAACTACACTAAACACAATAGGTATAAATTGCGAAAAAAAATTAAATTTTTTTTAAAAAATGCTTGATTTTTTATTTGGGTTATGTTATCATACAACAGTACGCTGCAATAATGCGGCGTGAAAAAACATGCGTTGATGCGGGAGGTGGCCCACCTCGAGTGGGGAAATTTCCGCGGAGTATGTCCGATTTTAAACCGGGCGAAAAACACAGGAGCGTTAAGGGATACTTGCGACCCGAAACGCAACGGCGAAGCGATTCGCTGTCCGGAATTGACTGCAACCCCAGCCAGTACCGGTTTTATAATGTACCGTGATGAAAAACACGGCACGTTGTAAGTTTTGCCCGCCAACTACTTAAGGAGGCGAAATTCACATGGCAGTGAAAGAGAAAATCCGCATTAGAATCAAGGGTTACGA